>NZ_CP016499.1:3182500-3355000 GCF_001713475.1 Agrobacterium sp. RAC06 | reverse complement strand
CTCGACCGGTTCGCACCTGCATTACGAACTGATCGTCAACGGCACGAAGGTCGACGCGATGAAGGTCCGTCTGCCGGGTGGCAAGGCGCTCGAGGGTTCGGCACTTGCCGCCTTCCAGCAGGAGCGTCAGCGTATCGACACCCTGCTGCAAACAGGTGGGCGCCCTGCCCAGGTCGCAAGCCGGTGAATTGAACCGTCAGCGCGTCAGACAAACGGAAAACGGCGGCCCGCAAGGACCGCCGTTTTGGTTTTGTGCAGACGAAGCGATTTGGCTTAAGCCGCAGCGCTCACCGAAGCCTTTGGCGAGATCAACAACCGGTCACTGCCCGCCTCGATCGTGACATCGGATCCGTCCAGCACCTGACCGGACAGGATCTGCTCGGCGAGCGGGTCCTGCAGGTATTTCTGGATCACCCGCTTCAGCGGACGGGCGCCATAGACCGGGTCGTAACCCTTGTCGGCCAGCCAGGCGCGCGCGTCCGGGGCGAGATCGATGCGGATCTTGCGTTCCGAAAGCAGCGAGAGCAGCCGCTTCATCTGGATGTCGACGATCGCGCCCATCTCTGTCCGGCGCAGCCGGTGGAAGAGGATGATTTCATCGACACGATTGAGGAATTCCGGTCGGAACGAGGCCTTGACCACATCCATCACCTGATCGCGCACCTGGTCGACATCCTGGTCCTCGCCGAGGCTCGTCAGATAATCGGCCCCGAGGTTCGAGGTCATGATGATGATCGTGTTCTTGAAATCGACCGTTCGGCCCTGCCCGTCCGTCAGGCGCCCGTCGTCGAGCACCTGCAGGAGAACGTTGAACACATCAGGATGCGCCTTCTCGATCTCGTCGAACAGCACGACCTGATAGGGCTTGCGGCGGATCGCTTCGGTGAGCGCGCCACCTTCCTCATAGCCGACATAGCCGGGAGGCGCGCCGATCAGCCGGGCGACCGAGTGCTTCTCCATGTATTCCGACATGTCGAGCCGGACCATGGCGGTCTCGTCATCGAACAGGAAGCGTGCAAGCGACTTGGTGAGCTCGGTCTTGCCGACGCCGGTGGGGCCGAGGAAGATGAACGAGCCGATCGGCCGGTTCGGATCCTGCAGGCCGGCACGCGCACGGCGAACCGCCCGCGACACGGCTTGCACCGCATCCCCCTGGCCGACGACCGATTTCGCCAGGTCGTCCTCCATTCTGAGCAGCTTGTCGCGCTCGCCTTCCAGCATCTTGTCGACGGGGATACCGGTCCAGCGGGATACGACATGGGCGATGCCGTCGGGGTTGACCACCTCCTGCACCATATTGCCGGCGGTCGAACCATCCTGCGCCTCCGCATCCACCAGCTCTTTTTCGAGCTTCGGGATCACGCCATAGGCGAGTTCGCCGGCGCGCTGGAATTCACCCTGGCGCTGAGCAATCGCAAGCTCGTTGCGGGTTTCGTCCAGCTGCCGCTTGAGATCGGCGGCGAGGCCCAGCTTCTGCTTTTCCGCCTGCCAGCGGGCCGTGAGCGCATCCGCCTCTTCCTCGAGCGAAGTGAGCTCGGTTTCAAGACGCGCGAGCCGGTCGGCGGACGCCGCATCGGTTTCCTTCTTCAGCGCTTCGCGCTCGATCTTCAGCTGAATGATGCGACGATCGAGTTCGTCGAGCTCTTCGGGCTTGGAATCCACCTGCATCCGGAGCCGCGAGGCGGCTTCGTCCATCAGGTCGATCGCCTTGTCGGGCAGGAAGCGGTCGGTGATATAGCGGTTCGACAGCGTCGCGGCAGCAACCAGAGCGGAATCGGAGATCCGCACCTTGTGGTGCTGCTCGTACTTCTCCTTGAGGCCGCGCAGGATCGAGATCGTATCCTCGACCGTCGGCTCCTCGACCATAACAGGCTGGAAGCGCCGGGCGAGCGCCGGATCCTTTTCGACATGCTTGCGGTATTCGTCGAGCGTGGTCGCGCCGACGCAGTGGAGCTCACCGCGCGCAAGCGCCGGCTTCAACAGGTTCGAGGCATCCATGGCGCCGTCGGCCTTGCCGGCACCAACGAGCGTATGCATCTCGTCGATGAACAGGATGATCTCGCCGTTCTCGGCCTGCACCTCATTGAGCACCGCCTTGAGACGTTCCTCGAATTCGCCGCGATACTTGGCGCCGGCAATCAAGGCACCCATGTCGAGCGCCATGAGCTTCTTGTCCTTCAGGCTCTCCGGTACGTCGCCATTGATGATGCGCAGCGCCAGACCCTCGGCGATCGCCGTCTTGCCGACGCCGGGTTCACCGATCAGAACGGGATTGTTCTTCGTGCGACGCGACAGAACCTGGATCGTGCGCCGGATCTCGTCATCGCGACCGATGACCGGATCGAGCCTGCCTTCGCGCGCTTCAGCCGTGAGATCCCGCGCATATTTCTTCAGGGCGTCGAAGCCGGCCTCGGCATTCGCACCATCGGCCGTGCGTCCCTTGCGGACCTCGTTGATCACCTGGTTCAGCGCATTGGCGGTCACGCCGCCCTTCTTCAGCGAGGCCGAAGTAGAAGCGGAAGACTCGATCGCAAGCGCCAGCAGAAGACGCTCGACGGTGACGAAGCTGTCGCCAGCTTTCTTGGCCGCGTCTTCGGCGGTCGAAAACACCTTGGCAAGCGGCTGCGCCAGATAGACCTGGCCATTGCCCCCGGACACTTTGGGCAGCTTGGCAAGGGCTGCATCATTGGCGATCCGCACGGCCTTGGCATCACCGCCCGCACGGCTGATCAGCGAGGAGGCCATGCCCTGCTCATCATCGAGCAGAACCTTCAACACGTGTTCGGGTGTGAACTGCTGGTGCCCTTCCGACAGGGCATAGGTCTGCGCCGATTGCAGAAATCCGCGCACGCGTTCGGAATATTTCTCGATATTCATAGTCACTCTCCGTTTCCCCGCCCTGCCCGCAATCGGCACAGGTCGGTTGGTGTGGATGAGGTCCCCGGAAGCGGCGGACCCCGGAGCGAAAACCGCTCCCCTGACCGAGATATGGGAGCGGGATTTTGCCCTTTAAAGAGGCAGATAAACGAAAAACTCCGGGTCTGAGCCCGGAGTTTTGCAATCGTCAAATCGAGCTCGAAAAGCTCATTCCGAAGCGGCTTCGGCAAGAGCGGGTGCTTCGCCGCCTTCGCCGTTTCCACCTTCGCCACCTTCACCACCTTCGCCGCCTTCATCACCGGCAGCGCTGCGGCGCGGCTGGCGACGCGGACGGTTGCCGGCATTGCGGCGGCGCGGCTGGCGCTCGGCCCCGGCTTCCGCCTGGCTTTCGGCAGCAGCGGCTGCGGCTTCCGCCGGCATATCTTCGATAACCGGCTGCGGACCCGTACCGGCGATCTCCGCCTGCGGCTGCGGCTGGGCCTGCGGCTCGCGCGGCTCCCGCTGGCGGCGCTCGTGCTGCTGACGGTTCTGTTGCTGCGGCTGCGGTGCCTGCTGCTGCGGACGCTCGCTAGCCTGGGCGGCATTGTCTTCCGAGCCGTCGAAATCCTCGCCGTCCCGTTCGTTGTAATCCTGACGGTCGTCGCCGCCATCGCGGTCGTCACGCTGGAAGCGTTCCTGCATCTGCGACTGAGCGGCCGCAATGATGCGGTTATAGTGCTCGGCGTGCTGCAGGTAGTTTTCCGCCATGACGCGGTCGCCGGCGCTCTGGGCATCGCGAGCGAGCGTGGAATATTTTTCGGCGATGTGCTGGGCGGTGCCGCGGATCTTCACATCGGGGCCGGAGCTGTCATAGGTCCGGGTCAGCGGGTTCTGGCCCTTGCGGTTGAAATTGTTGTTTCCACCGCCGCCGCCACCGCCGCCGCCATTGTTGTTACGCCCCCGACCACGCTTGTTTTGCTGTCCTGGCCTCATAGATGCTTCACCTGAATGTCTTTGTTGTGCTGATAAAGGGCAACGCCATGGGCTCTTATTGAACCGGACCAAGTCTCCACGCGCCGCCGACAGACCGCGCTCTCGCCTTGCTCGCCGCTGGTGAAAGTCGAGTTTACTGAGTACGCATCGGTCCAGTCGTGCTTCGCGGAGTTCGACAGCGAACTTTTTCGAAGCCGGCCCAGTCGCGAACGAATCTTCGTTCTTTCCCCGCCGCCCGTTGCGTGCCCGCAAGCTATTACGCTTCATTCGGAAAACCAAGCCTTTTTCTATGTTTCCCGAAATTATCCTTAGCAGCCGCAGCAAATGCGCTAATCAAGCCTCTTCGCAAACACCAGGACACGGTCATTGTGGCCGTAGTCACGGTGCTCTTCGACAAGCAAAAAACCCGCCAATTCAAATATTTGCGTAACGTCTCGACGCTGGTCGAAACCGATCTCCAGGCCGATGAGCCCCTGGTCTTCGAGGTGGCTCGCAGCACTCTGGGCAATCGCCCGATAGGCGTCGAGCCCGTCCGGACCACCATCCAGCGCTACAATCGGATCGAACTTGGTCACTTCCGGTTCCAGTCCCTTGACCCCATCGCTGCGGATATAGGGTGGATTGGAAACGATGATGTCGAACCGTTCAGCTGTCTTGTCGAACCACGGTCCTGACCGCGTGACAAAACGCGACCCCAGCCCGTTGCGCTCGGCATTGTCAGCAGCTGTCTTCAAGGCGTCTTCGGAGATATCGATCCCCATGGCCTCGGCCTCGGGGCATTCGTGAAGCAACGCAAGCGCGATCGCTCCGGTTCCCGTTCCAAGATCGACAAGTTTCGGCTTGCGACCTTGCATGACCATGGACTTGAGATGTGGCAGGATCACGTCAACCAGGACTTCCGTATCCGGTCGGGGTTCGAGCGTCCCGGATGAAAGCGCGAGATCGAGCCCGTAAAAGTCACGCCGACCAAGGATGCGGTGGACCGGCTCGCGGGCCAGACGCCGAAGCACGGCCGCCTCCACCTGTGCCACGGCTTCCGGCGAAACCGGCTTCTCACCCTCGAGCAACAGGGCCGTCGGGCTCAGCTTGAGAAGGCCGCAGACGAGCACACGCGCATCGGTCGCAGCATCGTCCAATCCGATCGCCTCAAAACGACGCCGGGCGTCCGCCATCAGCAACCGTGCTGTTGGCGCGGCCCCCGTCACTGATTTTCGCCCAGCTGCGCAAGCTGCCCGGCCTGATAATCGGAAATCAGCGCATCGAGCATTTCATCGAGATCACCTTCGATCATCCGGTCGAGCTTGTAGAGCGTCAGGTTGATCCGGTGGTCGGTCACGCGCCCCTGCGGGAAGTTATAGGTCCGGATACGTTCCGAACGGTCGCCCGAACCGACCTGGCTCTTGCGGTTTGCCGATCGCTCGCTGTCGAGCTTCTGTCGCTCAATATCGTAAAGCCGGGAACGCAGCACCTGCATGGCCTTGGCGCGGTTCTGGTGCTGCGATTTCTCTGACGACGTCACGATCAGGCCGGTCGGCAGATGGGTGATACGCACGGCCGAGTCGGTCGTGTTGACATGCTGGCCGCCGGCCCCCGAAGCGCGCATCGTATCGATGCGGATATCTTCCGGCCGGATCTCGATGTCGATATCTTCCGCTTCCGGCAGAACGGCAACGGTTGCCGCAGACGTATGAATGCGCCCGCTCGCTTCTGTTTCCGGCACGCGCTGCACGCGGTGAACGCCGGATTCGAACTTCAGCTTGGAGAACACGCCCCGACCGCTGATCGTTGCGATGATTTCCTTGTAGCCGCCAGCTTCCCCTTCGCTGGCGGAGAGAACCTCCACCTTCCAGCCCTTGGTCGAGGCGAAGCGCTCGTACATCCGGAACAGGTCACCGGCAAAGAGTGCTGCCTCGGACCCGCCGGTTCCGGCACGGATTTCCAGGATCGCGCTCTTCTCGTCGGCGGCATCCTTCGGCAGAAGCAGGATCTGCATCTCGCCCTCAAGCGCCTCGATCCGGCTTTCGACCTCGGGCAATTCCATCTCGGCAAGATCGCGCATCTCCCGGTCCGTCGCCTTGTCGGACAGCATGGCGCGCAAGCCGTCGGCCTCGTCGATCGCAGACTGGTATTCTCGGATTTTCTTCACGACCGGCTCGAGTTCGGAATACTCCGATGCGAGCTTCACATAGACATCAGCTGCCGGTCCCGCCGACATTCGCGCCTCGATCTCGCCGAACCGGCGTTCGAGCTCGCGCATTTTCTCGACAGGAAGCTTCGCCACCCTTTACTCCAGGTCAGTCGCCAAAGTCAGTCTTCAAAGTCAGACGGGGATGTTGTGCTCTTCCGCATGGCGGAGGAGCAGGTCGCGCACTGACACGCCCGGGGTGTCGTCGTCAAGCGCAGCCATCAAAACCTCCGAGAGCAGACCGACGTCGAGACCGAGCAACATGGCCTTGACCGGACCGATCGCGGTCGGCGACATCGAGATGGAGCGGAAGCCGATGCCGAGCAGGGCCATCGCCGGGAGCGGCTTCGATGCCATCTCGCCGCAAAGGGTCACCGGCGTCTTGTTGCGCTCGCCGGCGCGAACAATATCCCTCAGAATTCTGAGGAAAGGTCGCCCCAGAACGTCGAAACGGTCAGACACCCGGGCATTGCCACGATCAACGGCCATGGCAAACTGGAAGAGGTCGTTCGATCCGACCGAGACGAAATCCACTTCGTCCATAAGCTCGTCGAGCTGCCAGAGCAGCGCCGGCACTTCGAGCATGGCGCCGAACTGCAGCTTCTTCGGCAACTGATGGCCGAACTTGGAGATGTGCTGGATCTCCTTCTGCATCAGTTCGCGCACGGCCCGGATCTCCGAGACCTCGGTCACCATCGGCAGCATCATCTTGAGCTCGGCGCCGGAGGCCGCCTTCAGCAGCGCCCTCAACTGGGTGCGCAGCAATCCCGGCCGATCAAGCGACAGGCGGATCGCCCGCCAGCCAAGCGCCGGGTTCTCTTCTTCCTGGGAGCGGAAATAGGGAACGACCTTGTCACCGCCGATATCGAGCGTGCGGAAGGTGACCGGACGGCCAGCCGCCTGTTTCAGCACATTCCGGTAAAAGCTCTCCTGCTCCTCGCCCTTCGGCATGGTCGAGGAAATCATGAACTGCAATTCGGTACGGAACAGCCCGATGCCATCGGCACCGGAATCGGCCAGTTGCGGCAGGTCGACCAGAAGGCCCGCATTCATCTGCAGCTTGATCCGGTGACCGTCCTTGGTGACAGGCTCGACATCGCGCAGCGCGCGGAACTGTTCCTGCCGCTTGGCCCGGAGCTTGACCTTTTCCTCATAAGCCTTCTGCAAATCGGCAACCGGGCGCACATGCACCTTGCCGTCGTCACCGTCGATGATGACGGGATCACCGTTTTCAGCAAGCGCCACGGCACCCGCCGCCTGGCCGACGACCGCAATGCCCATGGCACGCGCAACAATCACGACGTGGCTGGTGACGGCTCCTTCTTCGAGCACGAGGCCGCGCAGGTTGGCACGCGGATAATCGAGCAGCTCGGCCGCCCCCATGGCGCGCGCAAAGACGATCGCGTCGTTCGGGAAGCCTTCGGCAGCACTGTGCGGCGAAAAGCCGGTGAGCTGCCGCAGCAAGCGGTTCGCCAGGTCGTCGAAGTCGTGCATGCGCTCGCGCAGATAGGGATCGGTCAGGCGCATCATGCGCGCCTTGGTGTCGCTCTGCACCTTCTCGACCGCGGCTTCCGCCGTCAGACCGTTGTGGATCGCCTCTTCCATGCGCCGCACCCAGCCCTGGTCATGGGCAAACATGCGGTAGGTTTCGAGCACGTCGCGATGCTCGCCTTCCATGGAGATTTCGCGCCGCGACAGCATGTCGTCGATCGAAATGCGCAGCGATCCGAGGGCCGTTGCCAGCCGGCGGATTTCCGTCTCGCTGTCTTCGTTCAACAGATTGGTGACGACGATTCGCGGCTCATGCAGCACGACATAGCCGAGGCCTATGCCTTCGGAGTAGCTGTCGCCGTCGATCGAGACGGGTCGCGTCAGATCAAGTTCGAGGCCGGGCCGGGTAATCTTCTTGAGCTCGCCGGTGGCGATCATCTCGGCAATCACCATCGCGGTCGTCTCGAGCGCTTCGAGCTCGTCCTCGCGATAGTTCCGCTGCGCCTTGTTCTGTACGACGAGAACGCCAAGGCTTCGCCCGGCACGCAGGATCGGCACCCCAAGGAAGGAGTGGTAGATCTCTTCGCCGGTTTCCGGCAGGTAGCGGAAGGCCGGATGCGCCTGGGCATCCGAAAGATTGAGAGATTGCGCAGACGCCGCGATCGTACCGACGAGACCCTGACCCATTTTCAGCTGGGCCAGGTGAACGGCGTCCTTGTTCAGACCTTCGGTCGCATAAAGCTCGAGAACGCCGTCGGAGCGCAGCACATAGACGGAGCACACCTCTGCGACCATGTTGTTCGCGATCTGGCGAACGATCCGATCCAGTCGCTCCTGCGGCTCGAGCGGCTCCGCCATCAATTCGCGCAGCCGCTTGAGGAGGACGCGGGGACCCGCAGAAAGGTCTCTCATCCCGATTTTGCTCCACTTCCCATTGGTCAGCGGATTGTTACCCTTACCTTTTCAGGGGTCGGGTCACGGATGTCCGCTCTCAGGAATCAATTCTTATCCAGACCGTAGCAGGAATGCAAAGTCCGAACCGCAAGCTCGGCATAGGGGCCGTCGATCAGGATCGAGATCTTGATCTCGGACGTCGTGATCGCCTTGATGTTGATGCCCTTCTCGGCCAGCGCACGGAAGGCGGTCGCGGCAACGCCTGCATGGCTGCGCATGCCGATACCGATGACGGAAACCTTCACGAGACCCTTCTCGCTCTGGACGACGTCGAAACCGATCTTCTCCTTGTTGGAGCCGAGAACGGCGAGCGCCTTGTCCACGTCGCCTGAGGGCACCGTAAAGGTCATGTCAGTCTTCGAACCATCTTCAGAGATGTTCTGAACGATCATGTCGACATTGATGTGGGATTCAGCGAGTGGCCCGAAGATCGCAGCCGAGACACCCGGCCGGTCGGCCAGACGGCGCAGCGAAATCTGGGCTTCATCCTTGGCATAGGCAATACCGGTGACGACTTCCTGTTCCACGATCTCTTCCTCATCGCAAATCAACGTACCGGGCGGGTTCATCAGATCACCCATGCCCGGCGCATCGGGATCTTCAAAGCTGGAGCGCACAAAGGTGCGGACCTTATGCACCATGGCGAGTTCGACGGAGCGGACCTGCAGCACCTTGGCGCCGAGCGAGGCCATCTCAAGCATTTCCTCGAACGCGATCTTCTTCAGGCGACGCGCCTTGGGCTCGATGCGCGGGTCGGTCGTATAGACGCCGTCAACGTCGGTGTAGATGTCGCAACGGTCGGCCTTAACGCCGGCGGCAATCGCAACGGCAGACGTATCAGAGCCACCACGGCCGAGCGTCGCGATGCGGTTGTCAGGGCCGATACCCTGGAAACCGGCAACGACAGCCACCTGGCCTTCGGCCATACGGCGAATGATCTCGGTGCCGTCGATCTCCTGGATGCGGGCAGCACCATGGGCGTTGTCGGTCTTGATCGGGATCTGCCAGCCCTGCCAGGAGCGGGCATTGATATCCATCGACTGGAGCGCAATCGCCAGCAGGCCGGCAGTGACCTGTTCGCCCGAAGCGACGACGGCATCATATTCACGCGCGTCGTAAAAGGGCGAAGCGGCACCGGCGACCTTGGGCATGTTTTGCACCCAGTCGACCAGCTCGTTGGTCTTGCCCGACATGGCCGAGACAACCACGGCCACTTCGTGACCCGCATCCACTTCGCGTTTCACATGGCGCGCGACATTATAGATGCGATCCAGATTGGCGACGGATGTCCCGCCGAATTTCATGACGATGCGAGCCATAGACTTGAACCATATGCCCTTGAAAGACGCCGGAACCCCGGCACAAAAACACCGACCTGGGCGGATAGGCCTCAGGTTGCGGGGCTTTTAGTCTATATGTTCCCGGGGCGCAACGGCCACTTGCCCCCCAAACGGTACGGTAAAGCGCGGATTTTCGGTCGCAACAGGCGTGCGGGAACCCTGCCTTAATTTGGATCGAATTCGGGCGCCAACCATGAGGCGACGCCCGGGCTGGGAGGCTGGATCGTCACATGTTGGTCGATCGATACCGGATAGGGTGTCATGAAAGCATTAGACGCGTTTCCCGAGCCTGCCCTCAGCGACAACCTCCCGCCGCCCTCCTTCTTTAACAGACATGCGAAGTCGATCGCTGCAGTCGCGGCACTCCTCGTCTTTGCCGCCGTCGGTTATGCCGTCTACCGGCTGACGGAGGAGGTCACCTATGCCGACGTGATCCGTTCCCTGGAGGCGACAAGTGCCTCCTCGATCGCGCTCGCCGTGCTTTTCACGGCACTGAGCTTCGTCACCCTCTGTTTCTATGATCTGAACGCGCTGTCCCATATCGGCCGCAAGCGCCCCTGGCCGGAGGTGGCACTCACCGCCTTCAGTGCCTATGCCGTGGGCAATGTCGCAGGCTTCGGCGCATTGTCGGGAGGTGCCATCCGCTACCGCGCCTATTCCCGCGCCGGTCTCTCGCCCGACGAAATCGGCCGCATCATCGCCTTCGTCACTGTGTCCTTCTCGCTCGGCCTTGCCCTGCTGACCACAGGCAGTCTGGTGCCGATGGCCGGCGAAATCGCACCTCTGCTGGGAATTTCCTCAGCGACGCTTGCGACGGTGAGCACCATCATCCTCATCGCGATCCTGCTGCTTCTCGGCATCGCCCGCAGTGGCGGACTGAAGTTTGCCGGGCGCACGCTCCGCCTCCCCGATACCGGCACGCTCTCGCGGCAATTCCTGGTGACCGTGCTTGATGTCGCCTTTGCGGCGTCGGTGCTCTATGCCCTTCTGCCAGCAGAAGCGCAGATTTCCTGGCCCGCCTTCTTCGCCGTCTATGCCGTCGCCATCGGCATCGGTGTCGTCAGCCACGTGCCCGCCGGCCTTGGCGTCTTCGAGGCCGTGATCCTGGCCGCCCTCGGCTCAGAGGTTCCGGGCGACGCGCTGCTTGCCTCACTAGTCGCCTACCGCGCCATCTATTATGTTCTGCCGCTGGTCATCGCCATCTTCGTGGTCACGGCAACCGAACTGCGCCAGTTGTCGGCGAGCCCGCTCGCAACAGGTGTCGCCAGGACCGCCGGACGCCTTGCCCCGACGCTTCTCGCAGCTCTTGCTCTGGTCCTCGGCGCCATGCTGGTGCTGTCGAGCGTGACGCCCACACCGGGCGACAATCTCGACCTGCTGGCGGGGTTCCTGCCGCTCCCCGTGGTCGAAGGCGCCCATTTCCTCGCCAGCATCCTCGGCCTGATGCTCGTCGTCGTCGCCCGCGGCTTGGCCCAGCGCCTCGACGGCGCCTGGTGGGGCACCCTGCTTGTCGCCCTGCTCGCCCTCGTCCTGTCGCTCGCCAAGGCCGTCGCCGTCTACGAAGCGGCCCTGCTCGCCATTCTCGTCATCGGCCTCCTCCCGAGCCGCCGCCTTTTTCATCGCAGGGCATCACTCGGCCAGGCGCTCACCTCCTCCTGGCTGCTCGCTGTTGCAGTCCTGATCGGCGGCGCGGTCATCGTCCTACTCTTCGTCTATCGTGACGTCGAATACAGCCATGCGCTCTGGTGGCAGTTCGCCTTCGATGCCGAGGCGCCGCGCTCGCTTCGCGCCATGCTCGGTCTCACCGTCGTCGCCATGGGTGTCTGCCTCTTCAGCCTCATGCGCCCGGCAGCCCCGGCGATCCGTCCGGCAGGCGAGGAGGAACTGGCGAAAGCCGTCGCCATTCTCGACCGCCACGATGTGGCCGACGCCAATCTCGTGCGCACCGGCGACAAGTCGGTGATGGTCTCACCCGATGGCGAGGCATTCCTGATGTATGGCCGCCAGGGCCGGTCCCTGATTGCCTTCCTCGATCCCGTCGGGCCGAAAGCCTCGCGTGACGAGCTCGTCTGGCAATTCGTCGAAACGGCACGTGCGAGCGGATGCCGTGCCGTCTTCTACCAGGCCTCCCCCGCCATCCTGCCTGTCATCGCCGATGCCGGCATGAAGGCCTTCAAGCTCGGCGAGATGGCGGTGGTCGATCTCGAACGCTTCGACCTGAAGGGCGGCACATGGGCGGGCCTGCGCCAGGCCGCCGCCAAGGGCGATCGCGACGGCCTGACCTTCGAGATCATCCCGACGGAAAACGTCGCTGCCATCCTCGACGACCTGCGCCGCATCTCCGATGCCTGGCTCGACCACCACAGGGCGAAGGAAAAGGGCTTCTCGCTGGGCGCCTTTACCGAGACCTATATGACAGCTCAACCGGTCGCCATCCTGCGCCACGGGGGCCGGATCGTCGCATTCGCAGACATTCTGCTGACGGACACCCGCGAGGAGGCATCGATCGACCTCATGCGCTTCGCCCCCGACGCCCCGAAAGGCGCGATGGATTTCTTGTTCGTGCGCCTGATGACGACACTCCGCGACCAGGGCTATCGCCACTTCAACCTCGGCATGGCGCCACTGTCGGGCCTGTCACGCCGCGAGGTGGCTCCCGTCTGGGATCGCGTCGCCAACACTTTCTATGAGCACGGCGAACGCTATTACAATTTCAAGGGCCTGCGCGCCTTCAAGTCCAAGTTCCACCCCGACTGGCAGCCGCGTTATCTCGCGGTCGCCGGCGGTCTCAATCCCGTACTGGCCCTGCTCGATGCAACCCTTCTGATCGGCGGCGGTCTGAAAGGCGTGGTGAAAAAATGAAGACCTCCCTCCGCGCGACGCTGCTCGCACTTCCCCTCCTCGCCTTGCTCTCGCCGACCATCGCGCCCGGTCTGGCCCATGCCGAAGACCCGCCGCTCGACACCGGCATGATCCCCTCGCCGGTCACGCTGCTGCCCGACGGAGATCCGCAATCGCTCGTCGTGCTGCTGTCGGACGCGCCGGGTTGGCAGGATACCGACCAGAAGGAAGCCGTTCGCCTGCAGGCGAACGGCGCAATCGTCGTCGGCATCGACACACCGAAATACATTGCCTCGCTGTCTGCCGACAAAGGCGATTGCATCTACACCGTCTCCGACATCGAGGCGCTTGGACGCCAGTTGCAGCGCAAGGCAGGCAATGCGAACTTCCTGCCGCCTGTTGTCGCAGGCCGCGGCGAAGGCGGGGCACTGGCGCTCGCCATCCTCGCCCAGACCCCGAAAGCCACCATCGGCCAGACGCTGGCCCTCGACCCGGAAGCCGGCATCCCGCTCACCAAACAGTTCTGCACGCCGGCCGAGAAAAAGGTCGTCGGTGACCGCATGATCTATGGCCTGACAGCGGGCGACCTGCCCGATCCTGCGACCGTGCTCTTCAGCCCTTCAGCCACGCCTGAGGCCCGCGCTCATGTGACCGATCTCGTCGCAAGCCATCCTGATATCGACCAGCGCGACATCGATGCGGATACGAGCATGGCCTTTTCCGATACGATCGATGAACTGGTCGCGGCAAGCAATGCTGCAGAAACCCCGCTCGGCCTGCCGCTGACCATTCTCGACGCTGCGCCGTCCCGCGACACTATGGCGGTGATTTTTTCGGGCGATGGCGGCTGGCGCGACCTCGACAGCCAGGTCGGCACCAATCTGCAAGCCGCCGGCATTCCCGTCGTCGGCGTGGATTCGCTCCGTTACTTCTGGTCGAAGAAGACCCCGGAACAGACAAGCGGGGATCTCGCCACCATCATCCACACCTACGAGAAGCGCTGGAAGGTGAAGCATGTGATGCTGATCGGCTATTCCTTTGGCGCCGACATCCTGCCGGCCGCCTATAACGGGCTGCCCGACAAGCTGAAGTCACGGGTCTCCCTCGTGAGCCTGCTCGCGCTGTCCCACGAGGCCGATTACGAGGTGTCCGTCTCCGGCTGGTTGGGCAGTGGCGGAAGCGGCGGGGCAGATCCCCTGACGGAAGTCGCCAGGATCGACCCCGCCCTGGTTCAATGCATGTATGGAACGGACGAAGACGACGACGCCTGCAAGGATCTCGTCGGCGGCCCGATCGAGACGATCGGCATCAAGGGCGGTCACCACTTTGACGGCGACTATCCCGCCCTTGCCAAACGCATTCTCGACGGACTGGACAAACGGACGTCCCGTTGATTGTCCGCAAGACAACACGACCTGGCGCGAACGACGGCAAGAACGCTTGAGGCCTGCCAATCCGTCGTCGCTCCGCCACCTGCGACGTCTCCACCCTTGACTTTAAAGGTCATCGAGACGACTTCATGACCAAACGCGCCAGGAGGTTCCGTCATGAGTGCAGAGGCCCGCACCACAATCGATCAGTCCGAAGTCGACCGCTTTTCCGCCATGGCGGCCGAGTGGTGGGATCCGACCGGCAAGTTCAAGCCGCTGCACAAGATCAATCCGGTGCGCCTTGCCTATATCAGGGACAAGGTCATCGAGCATTACGGCCGCGACCTTAAGAGCGCCCGCCCATTGGAGGGCCTGCGCATCCTCGACATCGGATGCGGCGGCGGCCTCCTGTCGGAACCGGTCGCCCGCATGGGCGCAAGCGTTCTTGGTGCTGACGCTTCCGAGAAGAACATCAAGATCGCCATGACCCATTCCGCCCAGAGCGGCGTGGAAGTCGATTACCGCGCTGTGACCGCCGAAGAACTGGCCGCCCAGGGCGAGACCTTCGACATCGTGCTCAACATGGAAGTCGTCGAGCATGTCGCCGACGTCGATTTCTTCCTGTCGACCTGCGCCTCCATGGTCCGCCCCGGCGGCCTGATGCTCGTCTCCACCATCAATCGCACGCTGAAAGCCGCAGCGCTTGCCATCGTCGGCGCCGAATATGTCCTGCGCTGGCTGCCCCGCGGCACTCACCAGTATGAAAAGCTGGTCCGCCCCGAGGAAATCGAACGGCCGCTTTCTGCAAACGGCATGCAGATCCTCGAAACCAAAGGCGTCTTCTTCAATCCTCTGCAGAACCAGTGGAACCTCTCGGCAGACATCGATGTCAACTACATGATGCTGGCGAGCCGCCCGGGATCGGCGACATGACGACACCGCAGACGATCATAGACTTCTGGCTGCGCCACGGTCCGGAAGCCTGGTTTTCGCGTAATGAAGCGCTCGACGCCGAAATCGAAGCGGACTATGCCGAGCTGCATTTCCAGGCTTCGCGCAACGAATTGTCGGATTGGCAGGAGACCCCTGAGGGCACCCTCGCTCTTCTCCTGCTGCTCGACCAGTTCCCGCGCAATCTCTTTCGCGGCAGCGCGCATTCCTATGCGACCGATCCTCTCGCCCGCACGATAGCCCACCACGCTCTGGCCAAGGGTTTCGACATCAAGGTCGAGCCTATCCTGCGCCCCTTCATGTACCTGCCCTTCGAACATTCGGAAGACATGGTAGACCAGCGCCACAGCGTCTCGCTTTTCGAGAAGCATCGCGACGAGACCGGTGATGCGGAAGCACTGAAATGGGCCGTTCTGCATCTGGATCTGATCGAGCGCTTCGGCCGCTTTCCTCACCGCAATACCGCTCTCGGCCGCAAGACGACGCACGAAGAGCAGGCCTATCTCGACCAAGACGGTTTCAAGGGCTGAGCCCTCGATCAGACGGGCAAGGCTTTGACGGCTGAAATCAGATCGGCCTGCGTCTCAAGATTGTCAGCAGCCAGTCGCTTGATGCGCGCTCGATTGATGAAATAGGCGCACCGTCGGCGGTAAAGGCGGTGGTCAATTCACGTCGTCAGGCAGGACCGGCAGCGGCGCGATCTCGATGCCTTCCTCGATCAGCGACTTGACCTCCACGGGTGACGCCTGGCCGATGATGCCGCGCGCCTCCGACTCGCCATAGTGGATCTTGCGGGCTTCCTCGGGAAACTTCTCCCCGACGTCCTCGCTGCTCGCACGGATCTCGCGGATCGCTTCCTTGAGCTTGACGAAGGCCTGCTTCTGCACCTCGGAGACGGCCAGCGCCTGGGTCTCCTCCTTCTGACGGGCGGTCGACACGGCCGGTGCCATCAGCACCTTGGCCACCTCGGCCGATCCGCAGACGGGACAGGTGAGGTAACCCGAAGCCTTCTGCCGGTCGAAATCGGCGCTCTCCGAAAACCACCCTTCGAATTCGTGGGCCTTCTCGCAGCACAGCGAATAGCGGATCAAACTGTGACGCCTCCCTTGGCAAGCACAGGCGCGATGTCGAGCGCAAAGTCGCGGCCATTCTTCAGGTTCGGGATCTTCGCCCGGCAGGCCTTCACTGCCTCGAGATCGATCTCGGCAACGACCACGTCCTCGCCGGTGCCGCCGGCAGACGCCAGCACCTTGCCCCAGGGGCCGACGATCATCGAATGACCGAAGGTCTCGCGCCCGTCTTCATGCACGCCCGCCTGGGCGGCCGAGATGACATAGGCGCCGTTCTCGATCGCGCGGGCTCGAAGCAGGATCTCCCAATGCGCCTCGCCGGTCTGCTTGGTAAAGGCGGCCGGCGTCGTCAGGATCTGCGCCCCCGCCATGGCTTCCGCCCGGAACAGATGCGGGAAGCGCACGTCGTAGCAAACGCCGAAGCCGAGCTTGGCGAAGGGCAGATCGGCAACGACCGCCCGCTCGCCCGGACGATAGACCGCGCTTTCGCGCCAGCTCTCGCCATTGTCGAGATCGACGTCGAACATGTGGATCTTGTCGTAGGACGTGATTTTCTTGCCGTCGGGGCCAAACAGGAAGGCGCGGTTGGCGATCTTGCCATCGGCAAGCTTGATGGCGGTGGAGCCGACATGCAGATGGATGCCGAGCTCCTTGGCAAGCTCCGACGCCTTTTTGACAATGAGATCGGTTTCTTCGTCGCGCAGCACGGCGGCAAGACCGGCCCGATCCTTCTGCACCGCGCCCGTCATTTCCGGCGTCTGAACATAGATCGCCCCGCGCCGGGCGGCCTCGCGCACGAGCCGTGCCATGCTTTCGGCATTCTTCTCCGGATCGATCCCGGAGCACATCTGGACGGCGGCAGCCTTGAACACCATGACCAATCAGTCCTTACTTTGTGAGAAGCGGATCGAGCTTGCCGGCCCGATCGAGCGCATGCAGGTCGTCGCAGCCGCCGACATGCTGGCTACCGATGAAGATCTGCGGGAAAGTGTTGCGGCCGGACTTGGCGATCATTTCCTCACGCAGATCCGGCTTGCCTGTCGCGTCATGCTCGACAAAGGCGACGCCCTTGCTGTCCAGTAGCGCCTTGGCGCTGGCGCAGTAGCCGCAGAATTGCCGTGTGTAGATCGTGACGTCAGCCATGAAGTTCTCCGCCGGAAAGCGTCGCATAGACAGGGAATTGGTCCCCTCATATAGGCCCGGCGAGTGCCCTTGCAAAGGTCAAAACAGTGACATCCTGAGCGCCTGCCTTTTTCAGGGCAGTTGTCGCCGCACTGACCGTCGCCCCCGTCGTGTAGACGTCGTCAACCAGCACCAAGCGCTTGCCGAAGACGAGATCCTCAAGGCCTGCCGGCACGCCGAAGGCGCCGCGTACGTTGAGCGAACGTTGGTTCGCCGTCAGGCCGACCTGTTGCTGCGTGCGCTTGCGCCGCAGCAGCACCTCCGCGAAAAACGGTTTGCCCGATTGCCGCGCCACATGCCGCGCC
Source organism: Agrobacterium sp. RAC06 (assembly GCF_001713475.1). NCBI lineage: Bacteria > Pseudomonadati > Pseudomonadota > Alphaproteobacteria > Hyphomicrobiales > Rhizobiaceae > Agrobacterium > Agrobacterium sp. RAC06. The sequence continues at coordinate 3,337,462 of NZ_CP016499.1, read as the reverse complement.
AGTTCCGCCGATTGGTTGAACATGCGCCGAAATATCCGCATCCGGTGCAGCGGCACGCAGACGATGGCATCGCAGGCGGCAATTTCCACCGAGGCCGCCCGCAGCATCCAGCCGGCCATCATCGGCGCCAGATCCACCCGGTCACGATACTTGAGATCATGTACCAGATGCCGCGCCACCCCCTCGTGGAGGGCAACCGAACGCAGGCGGTCGAAGACGGGCGGATGGGCGATCGCCTGCGGCGAAACCATCCCCTCGCCCGGATCATGAGCAAAGGGCAGGCCGAGAACCGGACAATAGGGCTTGTCGATCAGCCGCATGTCGCCCCAGCACTGCGCACAGAGTGCGTGATGGCTGGCGACACGGACATGGCAATGGGCACAGGCCGGTGGATAGATGAGATGAAACAGCCCGCGCAGCGCCGATCCGGCATGATGCCGGCTGACGGATGCGCTTTTCTGCACTAAATGAGCCCACATGCATCGACTTTACGCCCGCTTGGGCGTTCGGCCAATGCCGGAACGAGGCCAATCCAGGATTCCCGCCATGAACGAGCTTTTCGACGAAGCCTTGATCGCCCGCAACCGTGCGCGTGCCCTGGCCCGCAACGCAGCCGGCAGCGATTTCCTGCTGGACCTGACCGCCCGCGAACTCGCCGACCGCCTGGCCATCGTCCAGCGCAGCTTCGACGATGCCGTGGAACTCTTCGGCGGAACCGGGCTCACCGCCAGGGCTGCGCTCGCGACCGGCAAGATCGGGACGCTGCGGCGGATCGAAACCGATGCGAATTTCGGTGAGGCCGAAAACCCGGTCGCCGTCTCCGGTTACGAAAGCGTGCCGCTCGACCCGCAATCGGTAAACCTCATCCTCTCGCCGCTGTCTCTGCATCTCACCAATGACACCCCCGGCATGCTGATCCAGATGCGCCGTGCGCTGAAACCCGACGGCCTGCTGCTCGCTGCCATCCCAGGTTCAGGAACGCTTTCCGAGTTGCGCGAGGTTCTCCTGGCGGCCGAAACGGAGATCTATGGCGGTGCAAGCCCCCGCGTCATCCCCTTCGCCGACATCAGGGACATCGGCTCGCTTCTGCAGCGCGCGGGTTTCGCACTTCCGGTCATCGATGAGGAAAGCTTCACCGTCCGCTACGATCACATCTTCGCGCTGATGCGAGACCTGAAGGCCATGGGCATGGCCAATCCGCTGCTGGGACGCAGCCGTCGCCCGGTCTCGCGCAAGTTCTTCCTTCGGGCAGCGGAACTCTATGCCGAACGGTTCTCCGATCCGGATGGCCGCATCCGCGCCACCTTCTCGATCGTCTTCGTTTCCGGCTGGGCCCCACACGAGAGCCAGCAGAAACCGCTCAAGCCCGGTTCTGCAAAGATGCGCCTCGCCGACGCGCTCGATCCAGCGCGGCGACCAGATGAACCCTGACGGCGATTGTTACTTCTTGGCTTCGGTAAAGTGGGTTTCGACGGTATTGAAGGTACTGAGCAGCGAGCCCGTGAACGCGCTATAGCCGGAAAGCAGCGCGACGCTGATAATCGCGGCGATCAGTCCGTATTCGACGGCGGTCGCGCCACGAAGGTCAGACATCAACTGGCGTAAAAGACGCATTCTCGCTCCTGACAGTCTGGATCCGAGATGGTTGCCCCCGCCCCGGCCGATGGGAATTAGCAGGCCTGGCCGGAGCCGTAGCCGTCGATGATGCAGACGGAACCCGGCGTCTCCTGAAGCACGCTGCGGCGGATCGTATACCGTTTGCCGCTCTCGTCCTTGGGGATCGATCCGGTGGTAATCATGTCGAATTCGTCAGGCTGAAAAGCGAGCGTCTTGCGGTCGGTCTTGGAGGCGAGCATGGGCGTCAAGACAAGCGAAAGGGCGATCGCAGCCGTGCCGAAAAGCAACGCGATATTCAAGACCCCGGTCCTGCCCGTTTTGACCGAAGACCGCTCTCGGGACCGTGCGGCCTTCCAGAAATCCTCGTTTACCATATTACGCTCCACACACGTATCCGACGCATGAACAGAGTGTATATTGCGGTCAGGGTTATAAACTTTTGATTAACGACGCGGCTTGAATCAGGCTTTTCTCAGAGAAGGTCCTGGAGAACCGGGATGAGCGGCTCGTCCGCCGGCGGCATCGGATACTCGCGAAGCGCCTTGGCCTTGACCCACTTGATTGCCTGCCCTTCCCGCCCCTGCGGAATGCCCTCGTAGCGACGGCAGATATAGAGCGGCATCAGCAGATGAAACGTCTCGTAGGTGTGGCTCGCAAAAGTCAGAGGCGCGAGGCAAGCTACCTTGGTCTTGATCCCGAGCTCCTCCTCGAGTTCGCGCACCAGGCTTTCCTCAGGCGTCTCGCCAGCCTCGACCTTGCCGCCGGGAAATTCCCAGAGACCGGCCAGCGACTTCCCCTCGGGGCGCTGGGCGAGCAGGATGCGGTTGTCGGTATCGACGAGTGCACAGGCCGCGACCAGCAGGATGGGTTTCTTCACATCGCTCATGCGGACGCTTTCCGCCAATAGGCATAGCGATAGGCTTCCTCGAAACCCATCTTCGTGTAGAGCGCCATCGCTTCCTTGTTGTCGGCAACCACCTGCAGCCAGGCGGTGCGCGCACCGCGCATGCGGGCCCAGCGCAGTGCAGAACTCAGGATCTCGATACCGAACCCCTGTCGACGGTGATCGGGACGGACAGCAAGCGACATGATGCCCGCGAGATCATTGTCCTGAACGCACAGAGCCGCCGCAAGCGGTCCCTTGACGGCATCCTCGATCACAAAGAGGCCGGATGCCGGCTTGATGTTTCCAAGGATCTCAGCGAGCGCTGCCTTCAAACCCGGATCGCTGCCATGCACCGCGATATCGGCATCGACATAACGCCCGACATCCTGGGTCGGCAGATGGTCGAGAGTATCCGGGAAGGTCATGCGCCCGAGATCGCCGGTCATTGTCACGACCTCCTCGAAGCATTCCCAGCCATCGGACGCCAGAAAGTCGATCAGCGGCTTCGGCGAAAGCGGCGTCTGCCGCACCAGAAGCGGTCGCCCATGCGCCTCGAAACGCTTGCCGGCCCTTTCGATGCGCAGCGCGATATCGCGGCTATCCGAGGGATCGAGCGGCACGACACAATTCAACCGCTTGCCGGGATGTCCCCCAGTCAGGCGCACCTGCCAGCTTCCATCATAGACGACGCTGCTTGCCGGCCAGGCCCGAAAACCCACCGCTTCGAGGCGCCGGACGAGCGGCAGGTTGGGATCACTTACCATTGCATGCATTCAGACGTCAGCTCCGATAGTCGCCATTGATGGCGACATATTCCTTTGTCAAATCGCAGGTCCAGACCGTGGCCGTGCCGGAACCAAGACCGATATCGACGGTAACCGGAATGTCTTCCCGTTCCATGACGGCCGTGGTCGCCTCTTCCGAATAGGCCGGATCACGCTCGCCATTGACCGCTACGCGCACATCGCCAAACCAGATCGCCAGCCGATCACGATCGGCCATTTCACCGGACTTGCCGACCGCCATCACGATACGACCCCAATTGGCATCTTCACCGGCCACCGCCGTCTTGACCAGCGGCGAATTGGCGATCGACATCGCGATCTTCTTGGCCGCAAGATCGTTTTCGGCCCCCTTGACGGTGATCTCCACCATCTTGCGGGCACCTTCACCGTCACGCACAACCTGCAGCGCCAGATCCTTGAGGAGATCGTTCAGCGCCGCCCGGAAATCGCCGAGACGGGCATCATCTGCCCCCTCGATCTTCGCCTGACCATCCGCCGATGCGGCACAGGTCGCAAACAGCATCAGCGTGTCCGAGGTCGATGTATCGCTGTCGACGGTGATGGAATTGAAGCTCGGCTCGACGCCTGCAGACAGAAGACCCTGAAGGGCCGCCGGCGCGATATCCGCATCCGTCACAACGAAGGAGAGCATCGTCGCCATGTCGGGCGCGATCATGCCGGCACCCTTGGCAATGCCGTTGATGGTGACAGTCACGCCATCGATCTTCGCACTGCGCGTTGCGACCTTCGGATAGGTATCCGTGGTCATGATCGCCTTGGCGGCCTCGAACCAGAAGTCACCGGTCGCATCTGTCGCCATCTGCTCGAGGACGCCGGAAAACTTCGTCGCATCCAGCGGTTCGCCGATGACCCCCGTCGAGGCAAGGTAGATCTCGTTCTCGCCGCAACCCAATGCTGCCGCTGCCGACTTCGCCGTCAGCTCCGTCGCAGCCTTGCCCTTCACCCCGGTGAAGGCATTGGCATTGCCGGAATTCACGACGACGCCGCGCGCCACGCCGTGCGAAAGGTTCTGCCGGCAGAAATCGACCGGAGCCGAAGGGCACTTGGATTTGGTAAAGACGCCCGCGACCGAGGCCGGTTCGTCAAAGGCCATCAACAGCACATCGGTGCGGTTCTTGTACTTGATGCCCGCAGCCGCGGTCGCCATCCGCACACCGCGGATCACAGGCATGTCGGCATAGGTTTTCGGAGCGAGAGGAGAAATGCTGGAAGACATGGCGCGGCCCGTAATGGAAGGCCCGCAAACTGCGGGCCTTGGAACAAACAACGATTAGGGAAGAGCTTACTGCTGCTCTGCCGTGTTGGCTTCTTCGTAGCCCTTGCGCAGGGCTTCGTCGACGATCTCGATCTTCTGCTCGGTCTTCGCCTTTTCGATCAGCTCGAGATACTTGTCGCGCATCACGAGCTGGCGAACCTGCTGCTCGACGGCTTCGAAAGCCGGCGGCGGAGCATCGCGCTTGTCTTCGAGAAGGATCACGTGAAAGCCGAACTGGGTCTGAACCGGGGTCTTCGTGTAAGTGCCCTTTTCGAGCGAGAACGCCACTTCTTCAAACTCGGGGACCATGCGGCCCTTGGAGAAGTAGCCGAGGTCGCCACCTTCCGTCTTGTTCGGGTCTGTCGACTTTTCCTTGGCGATTTCGATGAAGTCCTTGCCGGCATCGAGATCGGCAATGATCTGCTTGGCCTCTTCCTCGGTCTTCACCAGGATGTGGCGGGCGCGCACTTCTTCCTGCTTCGGAAGCGCTGCGATTTCCTTCTCGTAGCGCGCCTTCACTTCGTCTTCCGTGACAGCGTCGACAACATTCTTCTTGAAGAAGGCGTTATGCAGCTCGCGCTCGGCGATGAAGGCCATGCGGCGCTTGTATTCAGGATCGTCCTGCAGACCGGCGGCGGTCGCGTTTGCCGCAAGCAGCTTGACGTCGATTGCGCCGGAAAGGGCAGCGACCTTCTTCTGCTCATCGGGAAGCTGTGCGAGCTGCGGATCGAGGTTGGCGATCGCCAAATCGAGTTCGGACTGGGTGATCTCGAGATCACCGACCTTTGCAACGACAGTGGCGTCCTGGGCGAAAGCCGCACCGGTGAGGGCCGAGAGGGAAACGCAGGCGGCAAGCACGATTTTGTTGAGGCGAAGCATGAAAGACCTTTCGGATGGTGAACCGTTTCAAGACCGTTCGAATTGGGCAAAAGATTGTCAGATGCCCGGCGACCGAGGGGATTTGGCACCAGCCTGCGCCGTTGACATCATTCGACCCCCCTCTTATCTGTCACGCAACCTCGCGTCCAGAGTAGTTTCAGGGCGCCTTGTGCCTATTCGTCCTCGCTAATGGTGGTTCGAAAGGTACGTCAACGATATGACGAAGGTCAGAAAGGACCATCGATATGGTCAGTCTTGGTGGACTTGCGCGCAAAATCTTCGGATCGTCGAACGACCGTCGCGTGAAATCCTATAACCCCCGCGTTGCTCAGATCGCAGCCCTCGAAGAGAAGGTGAAGGCGCTGACCGACGAACAGCTCGCCGCCAAGACGGCCGAGTTCCGGGCAGAACTGGCCGCCGGCAAGACGCTGGACGATATCCTGGTACCCGCCTTCGCCGTCGCCCGTGAAGGTGCCCGTCGTGCGCTCGGCATGCGTCCCTTCGACGTTCAGCTGATCGGCGGCATGATCCTCAACGACAATTCGATTGCCGAAATGAAGACGGGCGAAGGCAAGACGCTGGTCGCGACACTTGCCGTCTACCTGAACGCCCTCGAGGGCAAGGGTGTCCACGTCGTCACCGTCAACGACTACCTCGCGCGCCGTGACGCCGCGACCATGGCGAAGATGTACGGCTTCCTCGGGCTGACCACTGGCGTCATCGTCCATGGTCTCTCCGACGATGAACGCCGCGCTGCCTATGCCTGCGACGTCACCTATGCGACCAACAACGAACTCGGCTTCGACTATCTGCGCGACAACATGAAGTACGAGCGCGGCCAGATGGTGCAGCGTGGCCACAACTTCGCGATCGTCGACGAAGTGGACTCGATCCTGGTCGACGAAGCCCGCACGCCGCTGATCATCTCCGGCCCACTCGACGACCGCTCGGATCTCTACAACACCATCGACGCTTTCATCCCGCTCCTGTCGGAAGAAGACTACGAGATCGACGAAAAGCAGCGCGCGGCCAACTTCTCGGAAGTCGGCACAGAGAAGCTCGAAAATCTGCTTCGCGAGGCAGGCCTCCTGAAGGGCGAGAGCCTCTACGACGTAGAAAACGTTGCGATCGTCCACCACATCAACAACGCGCTGAAGGCCCACAAGCTGTTCCAGCGCGACAAGGACTACATCGTCCGCAACGACGAGATCGTCATCATCGACGAATTCACCGGCCGCATGATGCCGGGCCGCCGTTACTCGGAAGGTCAGCACCAGGCGCTCGAAGCCAAGGAAAAGGTGCAGATCCAGCCCGAGAACCAGACGCTCGCCTCGATCACCTTCCAGAACTATTTCCGCATGTACAAGAAGCTCGCCGGCATGACCGGTACGGCAGCAACCGAAGCGGAAGAATTCGCCAACATCTACGGTCTCGACGTCCTGGAAGTTCCGACCAACCTGCCGATCAAGCGTATCGACGAGGATGACGAGGTCTACCGGACCGTCGAGGAAAAGTTCAAGGCGATCATCGAGGAAATCAAGGCCGCCAGCGAGCGCAACCAGCCGGTTCTCGTCGGCACCACATCGATCGAAAAGTCCGAACTGCTCGCCAACATGCTGAGCCAGTCGGGCTTCAAGGACTTCAAGGTCCTCAACGCCCGCTACCACGAGCAGGAAGCCTATATCGTGTCGCAGGCCGGCGTTCCCGGCGCCGTGACGATCGCCACCAACATGGCCGGCCGCGGTACCGACATCCAGCTCGGCGGCAATCTCGACATGCGCCTCGAGCACGAACTGGCCGAGATCGAGCCGGGTCCGGAGCGCGATGCGAAGACCGAAGCCATCAAGGCTGAGATCGCGGCCCTCAAGCAGAAGGCGCTCGAAGCCGGCGGTCTCTACGTCATCGCCACCGAGCGTCACGAAAGCCGCCGCATCGACAACCAGCTGCGCGGACGTTCCGGCCGTCAGGGTGACCCGGGCCGGTCGAAGTTCTACCTGTCGCTCCAGGACGACCTGATGCGCATCTTCGGCTCTGACCGTATGGACAGCATGCTGCAGAAGCTCGGTCTGAAGGATGGCGAAGCGATCGTCCACCCCTGGATCAACAAGGCGCTGGAACGCGCCCAGAAGAAGGTCGAAGCCCGCAACTTCGACATCCGCAAGAACCTTCTGAAGTATGACGACGTCATAAACGACCAGCGCAAAGTGATCTTCGAGCAGCGCATCGAGCTGATGGACGCGACCGATGTCTCGGCGACCGTCACCGACATGCGCCACGAAGTCATCGAGACCATGGTCGGCATCCATGTGCCCCCGAACGCCTATGCCGAGCAGTGGGATGTCGCCGGCCTCAAGCAGAAGGTCGCGACCACCCTCAATCTCGACCTGCCGATCGATGCCTGGGCCGCCGAGGAAGGCATCGCCGAGGACGACATCTACAACCGCATCATGGAAGCTGCCGACAAGGCCTATGCCGACAAGGCCGAGCGCTTCGGTGCCGAACTGATGACCTATGTCGAGCGCTCCGTCGTGCTGCAGACCATCGACAACCTGTGGCGCGAACACATCGTCAACCTCGACCACCTGCGCTCCGTCGTCGGCTTCCGCGGCTACGCCCAGCGCGACCCGCTGCAGGAATACAAGGCCGAAGCCTTCGAGCTCTTCCAGGCCCTGCTCGCCAACCTGCGCGATGCCGTGACCATGCAGATGTCACGCGTCGAACTGGTCCGTGATCCGCCCCCGGCCCCGACCCCGCCGCCAATGCAGGCCCACCACATCGACGCCACCACCGGCGAGGACGATGTCGGCGAAGGCTCTGCCGTTCCCGCCGGCGACCGCGATCCCCAGGATCCGAAGAGCTGGGGCACCGTCGGTCGCAACGAGCCCTGCCCCTGCGGCTCCGGCAAGAAGTTCAAGCACTGCCACGGCGCGCTCGAAGCATGACCGCAAGGGCTTGAGGCTTTCTCAACCTTTCGCTTTTAGCCTCTGACAAAAGGGGAACCGCGCCAAACGGCCCGGTTCCCCTTTTCCTTTGGAGGGCTTGATGTCGGCTATGACAGCGCGGGAGCACCAGTGGGATTGGCTGCGCGCCTTCCTGATGCTTCTCGGCATCCCCTACCACGCCGCAATGGCCTACAACGCCCGCGTCCTCTGGGACATTCAATCCCCCGAAAAGAGCGAGATCCTGACCTTCCTGAGCGGCGTGCTCGTGACCTTCCGCATGCCCGCCTTTTTCATGGTCGCAGGCTACTTCGCGGCGATGATGCTGGAGAGGCGCAAGCCCGCAGCTTGGCTCCGCGGTCGTATCATTCGCCTCGGCATCCCCTTCCTCACCGGGCTGGTGCTGCTTGCACCGATCCAGATCGCCGTGATCGACCTCGAAAGCGCCCTTCTCGGCGCAAGCTCGATGTCGACGGCGCTCGATCAGGTTGGCCGGGACCTCGTCCATCCCGGCGCCAACTGGATCATGCATCTCTGGTTCCTGCCAGCGCTCCTCGCCTATAGCGGGATACTGGTGCTTCTCACCGCCGGACGGCGGTTCGAACGAGTTTGTCGTGTCATCAAGCAGACCGAAGGGAACTGGCGGACGCGCCCGAGGCTGGCGCTCGTATTCCTGATCATCGCGACGGCGACATGGGAGGTGATGATCCACCTCGCGCATCAGGACATGCTGACGCGCCAGGGTGCCCTTCCCTATCTCCTCGCCCATGGCATCGATCCCTATCTCCGCTACCTGCCATTCTTCCTGATCGGCACCGTCCTGCGGGCCTCGCCGGACATCCGCCAGGCACTCGTCTGGACGAAGGGCTACGGCCTTCCGGCATTCGGCGTGGCCGCCGCGATCCTTGCCGCAGCACTGCGCGGGGCGGAAGCCAGCGATTGGGGCATCGCCTACAACGCGCTCGACGGCGCGGCCGCGATCCTCCTGAGCCTGTTTCTCATCGGCATCGCCGAACGCTTCTGGAACCGCCCGGAACCGCGCATCGACCGCATCGTCGACGCCTCCTTCAGCATCTATCTGCTGCACCACCCGATCATCTACGCGCTTGCGGCGCTCTTCATCCTGGCGGAATGGCCGCCGGTCGTGGAGTTCCTCCTGATCTGCCTCACGACCTTCTTCCTCTCCTTTGGTCTCCACCGGCTGATCCGGCGCTCGCCCCTGGCACTTTTCCTCTTCAACGGCGTACCGATGTCCGGCAAGACCCGGGACGACGGGCGGCCGCAAGGCAGCATCACCACACTTCGTTAACCCTGATCTGTCATCACTGGAGGCCATACCCGACCCAGCGAGAAGTATTGCGTCCGTACCGATGACTGTTCTGGAAACAGCGGAAAAATGGTTGCCCGCGGGCCCGCGTCTGGTGCGCGCGCTCCGCGCTGAAGACGAGACGGCCCGCGCCCAGCGCATGGCCGCGATCGCCTTTGCCGTCCGCGTCATCAGCGCCGCCATCGCCTTCATTTCGCAGATCATCCAGGCCCGCCTGATGGGCGAATTCGAATACGGCATTTTCGTCTTCGTCTGGGTTCTGGTCGTTCTCGCCGGCAATTTCTCCTGCCTCGGCTTCCACACCGCCGTCATCCGCTTCCTGCCGCAATACGACCAGGACAAGGCCGATGCGGAGATCCGCGGCTTGACCTCCACCGCACGCCTCTTTGCCATGACGAGCGCCAGTATCCTGGCACTTGCCGGCATCACGGCCCTGCATTTCTTCGGCAGCGGCATCGAGCACTATTACCTCGTGCCGCTCTTCCTCGCTGTTTTCGCCCTCCCGATGATCGCCCTCGGCGATGTGCTCGACGGCACCGCCCGGGCCAATCGCTGGGCCGTGCTCGGCTTGAGCCCCACCTATATCGTTCGCCCCGCCCTGATCCTCGCCTTCATGCTTCTGGCCGTCAGCGGGGGCGCGCCCGCAACCGCGGTCACCGCCATGCAGGCAGCACTTGCCGCAACCTATCTCACGACCCTCGGCCAGTTCCTGCTCGTAGATCGACGCCTTTTGAACCGCTACGACCGTGGCGATCGCAAGATCGATTTCGCCGGCTGGTTCAAGGTAGCCCTGCCGATCTTCTTCATCGAGGGGTTCGGCTTTCTCCTCACCAATTCCGATGTCATCGTCGTCGGCCTATACCTGCCGCCGGACCAGGTCGCCGTCTATTTCGCAGCCGCCAAGACCATGGCACTCATGCAATTCGTCTTCTTCGCCGTGAAAGCCGGAGCCACACCACGTTTCTCGACCCTGATGGCCGAGGGAAACAGCCAGGGCCTCGCCGGTTTTGCGGGAACGGCCGCGCGCTGGAGCTTCTGGCCCTCGCTGGCCGTCGGCGTCGTCGTCCTGATGCTCGGCGACATGCTGCTCGGTCTCTTCGGCTCAGCCTTTACCGCCGGATACCTGTTGATGGTGATCCTCTTTGCCGGCAATATGGCGAAGGCCTTGGTCGGCCCGGCCGAAATGCTCCTGACCATGGCCGGGCGCCAGCAGCTCTGCGTCGCCGTCTATGCGGTGGCTCTTGCCTGCAATATCGGCCTCAATATCACGTTGATCCCCGCCTGGGGTCTGGCCGGCGCTGCCACAGCGACCGCCACGGCCATGGTCGTGGAAGCCATGCTGCTACATATCGCGGTCCGCCGCGCACTCGGGATCGTCGTCTTCGCCTTTGCCGATCCGCATGCCCTGACGCCCCCCACGGAGGCCGTCCGCCAATGACCGACAGCATCTACGACGAGAGCATGAACAGCGGCGCCAACCGCCTGGTCGGCAGCCTTGCCGGTGCCCGCGTAAAGCCCGCGGCGGAGACGGAGGTCGCGACCGGCCGCCCCGGCCGTCGTCTGAGCGTCTATCCGAGCCAGATGGGCTACGAGCTTCAGGACGAACTCGACTACCTGACCTATCGGGTGATGGAAGCCAATGTCTTCTTCGCCCCGCGTTTCCTCGCCCCGGCCATGCCGCGGCTGGAGGAGCGCCAGGTGCGTTTCGCCGTCATTCGCGACGAGGACGAGCGCCGTTCGCGCCTGCGCCTTCTCTTTCCCTTCTCGATCGAAAAGCCAGGCTTCTCCGTCGGTCCCTCGATCATTCGAGTCTGGGCCAATCCCTTCGGACCGCTTGGCACGCCGCTGGTCGATGCCGAAGGGGCGGCGGAAACCATCGACAACATGTTCGATGCCCTTGTGGCGCCGGAGATGCGCCTTCCCAACGTGCTCGTCATTCCGGATCTGCGCCTCGAAGGACGCTTCACCCAGCTCGCCCGTGCCGTGGCGCTCGCCCGCGACCTGCCTCTGACCGTCACCAACGAATATCAACGGCCCATGCTGCAGAGCTATGTGGATGGCCCCGCCTATCTGCAATCGACGCTCAGCAAGAGCCACCTGCGCGAGATGCGGCGTCAGGCGAAGCTGCTCTCCGCGCAGGGCAGGTTGAGCTACAATGTCGCGCGCCAGCCGGAAGAGATCCGTCTGCGGATGGAGGAATTTCTGGCGCTGGAAGCGAGCGGCTGGAAGGGGCGCAAGCGCTCGGCCATGGTCAACGACCGCTTGCGGGCGGCCTTTGCCCGCGAGGCCATCACCAATCTTGCCGAGGCCGATGCCGTGCGTATCCACACGCTCGACCTCGACGGTCAGGCGATCGCCTCCATGGTCGTCTTCATCATGGCCGGCGAGGCCTATACCTGGAAGACCGCCTATGACGAGCACTACGCCCGCTTCTCGCCTGGCAAGCTCTTGATGGCGGATCTCACCGAATGGCATCTCGACGATGCCAACATCGAGCGCACCGACAGCTGTGCGGCCCCCGATCATCCGATCATGAGCCGCTTCTGGCAGGAGCGCGAAGCCATGGGCACCCTGGTGATCGGCCTGAAAACCAATGTCGATCGTGACGTCCGCCAGGTCGGTGCACAGCTGCATATGTACCGCAACACGCGCAACATCGCCCGTATCCTGCGTGACAAGGTGCTGAACCGCCGTTTCGGCGGCTGATCACCGCGACCGCAGTGAGCGATCCTTGCCCCGTCAGCTGGCCTTGGCGATCTCCTGATCCCGCAACAGCCGACGGATCACCTTGCCGCTGGTCGTCAGCGGAAGCTCGGTGACAAATTCAACCTCGCGCGGATATTCGTGCATCGACAATCGGTTCTTCACCCAGTCGCGGATCTCCGCCGACAAGGCCGCCTGCGCCGTGTATCCGTCCTGCAGCACGACGAAGGCCTTGACGATCTCGGTCCTCAGAGGATCCGGTTTGCCGATGACGGCTGCGAGCCGGACGGCCGGGTGCCCGATCAGGCAGTCCTCGATCTCCGCCGGTCCGATTCGATAGCCGGACGACGTGATCACATCATCGTCGCGGCCGAAAAACTGCACATAGCCGTCTTCGTCCTGCCGTCCGAGATCGCCCGTCTTCATCCAGTCGCCGACGAATTTCTCCTCCGTCGCCTTGGGATTGTTCCAATAGCCGAGGAACATCACCGGATCCGGTCGCTTGATCGCCACCTGCCCGGTTTCGCCGGCCGGCAATTCCCGACCCTCGGCATCGATGATCGCCACCTCATGCCCCGGCACCGCCTTGCCGATGAAGCCGCCCTTGGAAACACCGAGATGCGCCGCCGAGGACAGCACGAAATTGCACTCCGTCTGGCCGTAAAACTCGTTGGGCACGATGCCGAGCGCCATCTTCACCCATTCATAGGTTTCACGCCCCAGCGATTCGCCCGCTGACCCGATGCTGCGCAGCACGAGATCATGGGCCTCGCGGGGCTTGTCGACCGCCTTCAGGAGCCGGAGTGCCGTCGGCGGGATAAAGGCATTGCGGACCTTCATCTCGGCCATGATCCGGAAGGCCATATGCGGATCGAATTTCTGCGCCGGCGAGGAAACGACCGGCACACCGAGCATCAGCGCCGGCAAAAGCGCGTTGAGCAGCCCGCCCGCCCAGGCCCAGTCGGAGGGTGTCCAGACCTTGTCGTCCGGTTGTGGCAGATAGTCATGCGCCAGCTGGAAGCCGGGGATGTGACCGGCCAGAACGCGATGTCCGTGCAGCGCTCCCTTGGGCGGCCCCGTCGTGCCCGAGGTGTAGATCATCAGCGCCGGCGTGTCGGGTCCTGTGTCGACAATGTCGAACAGGCCGGACCGGCCCTCGATCATCGAACGGAAACCGATGACATCGGGCCCGGGCCCATCGACCGAGATCACCGTCTGCAGCGCCGGCAGACGCGCCTTGATGGCCTTCAGCCGCTGCAGGCCGAAACTGTTGGTGACGATCACGCGGGCGCCGGCATCCCGCAACCGGTATTCCAGCGCCTCTTCGCCGAAGAGCAGTGCAAGTGGCAGCGCGATCGCGCCCATCTTGTAGATCGCCACATGCGCAATGACCGTTTCGAAACATTGCGGCATGAGAAGCGCCACACGGTCACCCCTGATGACGCCGATTTCCGTCAAGGCCTCGGCCAGCGCCGAGGATTGCGCCGAAAGCTCGCCATAGGTCATCGAAAGATGCCGGCCATCGGGTGAAAAGTGCTGCAGGCAAACTTGCTCGGGAAACTTCGCCGCCCAATCGTCGGCGACCGCCCGGCCGATGTTGAAATCGGCGGGAATGGTCCAGCGGAAGTCGCGGCGCAGGGCCTCGAAGGTCTCGCGCGGCTCAAGCAGCATGGCTGAGTGTCCGGATCGTCATGCTGTCAGTGCTAACACTCATCTCGCAAGCGCACAATAAGCCGCTCATCTCAGCGTAAACGACCGGCAAACGGGAGAAGGATCGACGTTGGAATGGCCAGGAAACCGGTTGCCAGGCGAGGACATAGGCTGACCCGAAAACGGAAACGTCTGCACATCGAAGCGCACGGGCCGGCCGCAAAGGTCAGCCCTTGGCTTGGGCGCCCTCTGCGCGCATCAAGGCAACCAGTGCCTTCAACTCACCGGCACGCACCATCTGCGCCGGCGTCCGTCCGGCGAAGGGTTCGAGCTTCTGGCTGCGATACCACTTCTCCGCCGCCTCCTTCGCGCCGAGCCGCTTCATCGCAAGCGTCAGAACCAGTGCCTTGGCATCGGCGGGCGAAACCGTACCGGCCTCGATCGCCGCATCGATACGCGCGACCTGCGACTGGACCGACTGCTGCCGAAGCTTCTGGCGCATGGCCGCAACCTGCGGCGCAACGGGTGCCACGATGTTGATCTTTTGCTTGCCCTCGACAGGGGCGACAGGCGACGCGGCCAGAGATGCAGCCGTCTGCGGCTTGCCTTTACCCTTGGCGGCAACGGGCTGAGCCGGCACCTTCGGCAACAGGCCTGCATCCACCACCACCTGCTGCACGGGCTGCGCCATACGGATCTTCTTGCCGGTATTGCTCATGCCTTCTGCCTTTTTGAGATTGTGGTGCCCCATGCCGGAATCGAACCAGCACTCCTTTCGGAACTCGATTTTGAGTCGAGCGCGTCTACCAGTTCCGCCAATGGGGCACATGAGCGTCGGATGGACAGCGCCGGACTATACGAGCCGGGGTGCAGCGGTCAACGCCTTTTTCGAGCATCCCTTCACGCAAACGTTCAACGCTCGCGTCCGACGCGGCGCCAGCACCATTTACAGGCAGCCATGCGCCCCCTAGAACGCCGTGAACCATCTACCCACGGAAGCCTCAATGCTGCGTCGTATGTATGATTGGACGATGTCGCTTGCCGGCACTCGCCACGCCGATCGGGCCCTTGCTGGCGTCTCGTTCATCGAAAGCTCCTTCTTTCCGATCCCGCCGGATGTCCTGCTCATCCCTATGGTCATCAAGCGCCGGGACCACTGGTTCAGGCTGGCCCTCCTCTGCACGCTCGCATCCGTCCTCGGTGCATTTCTCGGTTATGCCATCGGCATGTTCCTGTTCGAGGCAATTGGACGCCCTATCCTCGCCTTCTACGGCAAGGAGGATGCCTTCGAACAGGTGGCGGGCTGGTACAACACCTGGGGTGGCTGGGGGGTGCTCTTTGCTGCGATCACACCTTTCCCCTACAAGGTCCTAACCATCTTCTCCGGCGCCACGGGGCTGAATTTCCTGGTCTTCACCATTGTCAGCATCATTGGCCGCGCGTTCCGTTTCTTCCTCGTAGCCTTCCTGCTGAAGCTCTATGGCGAATCCATTCGCCTCTTCATCGAGAAATATCTCGGTCTTCTTTTTACCCTTTTTATGCTGCTGCTGATCGGCGGCTTCTACCTCGTGAAATTCGCCCTGTGAGAGTGTTGCAGATGAACTCGATCCTAATACCCCTGAAGTCCGATGGCGCGCTTGCCGCCTTGCTTACCTTCGGCATGGCGCTCGTCGTGGGCTCCGCGCTCGGCTTCGAGCATATCGGCGGCTATATCCCCTGTGCGCTCTGCCTGATGCAGCGTAATCCCTACTATATCGGCATTGGAATCGGCGTCCTGGCCGTCCTTTCAACCGTCTTCCGCCTGCCGCCAGTCGTCACGAAGCTCCTGCTGATCGCCATCGCCATCACCATGCTGATCAGCGTCGGCATGGGCATCTACCATTCCGGCGTCGAGTGGAAGTTCTGGGAAGGCCCGTCAACCTGCGCGATCGGCGCAACCGGTGGCGACACGCCCGTCAACGTTCTGGAAGCCTTGAACGCCACCAAGGCGCCCTCCTGCACCGAAGCGACGCTTCGCGTGCTCGGCCTGTCCTTTGCCGGCTGGAATGTGCTGACGAGTGCAGCCCTTGCCGCGCTTGCGCTCTGGGGCGTCTTCCGCAAGCCCGCTGTCTGAAGCGGATCCGAGGCGGCGCAATCCGTGCCGCCTTCAGCCGCGCTGCCGCCTGACCTCAAGGCTGCAGTTCGGTATCCCAGTAGAGATAGTCCATCCAGCTTTCGTGCAGGTAGTTCGGCGGGAAGAGCCGGCCGTTGTTGTGCAGATCCTGCACCGTCGGCCGGTAAGGTGCCTGATGCGGATGCATGCCGGCCTGCCTGGGGAGCTTCGATCCCTTGCGCAGATTGCACGGCGAGCAGGCGGCCACGACATTCTCCCAGGTCGTCTCGCCGCCATGGGCGCGCGGGATGACATGGTCGAAGGTCAGATCGTCGGGCGAACCGCAATACTGGCATTCGAACTTGTCGCGCAGGAAGACGTTGAAGCGGGTGAAGGCCGGATTCCGGGTCGGTTGAACATAGGTCTTGAGGCTAACCACGCTCGGCAGTCGCATCGAGAAACTCGGCGAGCAGACGGAGTGATCATACTCGGCGATGATGTTCACACGGTCGAGGAAGACCGCCTTGATCGCGTCCTGCCAGGACCAGAGCGACAAGGGATAATAACTCAGTGGCCGGTAGTCGGCATTCAGGACGAGCGCCGGCAGGGCCTGGGGAGAAACTGCAATCGTCAAGGGGTACTCCTGATCGATTCGGCATCTGCCCTTCTATATTAGGTCCGTTGTTACAGCATTGTGAAGCCTGAATCTTTGAGCCGCCTTGCGACCTCTCGGCGCGCCCTCAGCGGGGCAAGGCAGTGCGGCCTGTGATGCGGGCATAATGAGCCCAGAACAGCCTTGCGGCGACCGATCGGGCGGGCGCCCAGACTTCAGCCAGCTCCGCCACAAGTTCGGGGGCAGGCCGTTCTCCGGCGAAGAAAACATCGCCCACCGAGATCCGAAGTGCCACGTCGCCGACCGGGAAGATGTCCGGATGGCCGCCGCAGAACATCAGGTAAACCTCGGCCGTCCAGGGACCGATGCCCTTGAGCCCCGTCAGCGCCGCGATCGCGGTCTCCGCCGGCATTTCTGCCAGCTCGTCGAGCCGGAAGGGTCCACCGAGATCGGCCTTGGCGGCCTCTTCCAGCGCCTGCGCCTTGCCGCGCGACAGGCCGAATGTGCCGATCAGCTCGGGCCCGAGCGCCAGATAATCTTCCGCCAGCGGCCGGTTCCCCAGGACCGCCGTCATCCGCCGCCAGATCGCGTCGGCGCTGGCCCGCGACACCATCTGCGAGACGATGATCGAGGCGAGCCCCGCAAATCCCGGCGGCGACAGGCGAAGCGGCAGCGGACCGCAGGCGTCTGCGATCGGACAGAGCCGGGGATCGCGTGTCAGCAAAAGGGAAAGCCCCGCAGCGAGATCGGCCTCGCATCGGATCGTCGTCAAATCCGTCCCCTTTTCCTCATTCCACTCTCATGCGAAGGAAAAGCATGACCGAACGCGATCGTCAAACCACCGGACAGGATGCCCCCGTCTTTCGTTTCGCGCCGAGCCCCAATGGCCGGCTGCATCTCGGCCATGCGCTCTCTGCTTTTGTGAACGCCGATATGGCCGGAAAAACGGGCGGGCGCCTTCTGCTGCGCATCGAGGATATCGACCTGACGCGCTGCACGCCGGACTTCGAACAGGCGGTCATCGACGATCTCACCTGGCTCGGCATCCCCTTCGAACGGCCCGTCCGCCGCCAGTCGGAACACTTTCCCCTCTATCGCGAAGCTCTCGATAGGCTGCAAGCAATGGGGCTGGTCTATCCCGCATTTCTCACCCGCGGCGAGGTGAAGGCCCGTGTCTCAGCCTTCGAGCGCGAGGGTGGCCCCTGGCCACGCGACCCGGACGGCGCACCGCTCTATCCGACAGAGGAGCGCATGCTGTCCGAGGCCGAGCGGGGCGACAAACTGGCAACGGTCGAACGTTATGCCTGGCGGCTCGACATCGACAAGGCGCAGCGTCTCATCGAAAAACCTCTCACCTGGCAGGAAACCGGCGATGGGCCGACAGGCGAGATTGAGGCGGATCCGGCCGCCTGGGGCGATGTCGTGCTCTGGCGCTCCGACGCGCCTTCGAGTTACCATCTGGCCGTCACGTTCGATGATGCAGCCCAAGGCGTGACCAACGTCGTGCGCGGTCTCGACCTCTTCCATGCGACCTCGATCCATCGACTGCTGCAGACCCTGCTCGGCCTGCCCGTACCCGTCTACCACCATCACCGGCTGATCCTGGGGCCCGATGGCCGCAAGCTGTCGAAAAGCCTCGGCGACACGGCCTTGTCGGCGCTCAGGGCAGAGGGCAAGACGCCGTCAGATATTCGCGCCATGGTCGGGATTTGAGATCCCTGCGGGTGTCCCCTTCACCGGCACCACCCGGAATTTCATCAGTGCCGCGTTGAACTCCGCGCCGATGATGAAGATCGCGCCGACCATGTAGAGAAAGACCAGCACGATCATGATCGAGGCAAGACCGGCATAGGTCGCCGCATAATCGGCGAAGGACGCGAGGTAATAGGCGAAGAGAAGTGCGCCGACCAGCCAGAGCGCCAGCGTCAGGAGCACGCCGGGCAGAACGTCGATCAGTCGCCGCCGGCCGGCCGGCAGGCCGAGATGGAAGACCACGAGCGCCAGGACGAGGAAGAGAACGGTTCCGTAAACCCGCCAGTTGGCGACGGTCGCGAGAAAATCCTTGAGGAAGGGAAAGAGCTTTTCCGCATAGGCGAGCGCTACGGGCACGGCGACGAGGAGCGCGCTGATCGCCGCCAGCACGACGACGGCGGCCAGCACGAAACCGAGGCTGACGAGCCGCGTCACATACCACGGCCGCGTCTCCGCCACCCGGTAAGCGCGGTTGAGCGAGACGCGCAGCGCCTCCACCCCGTTCGAGGCGAAATAGGCGGCTGCCAGCACCGAGATGGTCAGAAGCCCACCGCGCGGAATGGTCAACACCTGCACCACCTGGTCGG
The DNA here is from genome assembly GCF_001713475.1 of Agrobacterium sp. RAC06. Taxonomy (NCBI): domain Bacteria; kingdom Pseudomonadati; phylum Pseudomonadota; class Alphaproteobacteria; order Hyphomicrobiales; family Rhizobiaceae; genus Agrobacterium; species Agrobacterium sp. RAC06. Next base: position 3,318,356 of record NZ_CP016499.1, on the reverse strand, counting down.
ACAGCGGCTTGGCGATGGTCTCCGGCCAGGTGTCGAAAATCAGATGCACCGCCGTCTCGGCGAACTGGTCGGCGCCGAGGAAACTCGCAAGCGCCGTGCCGAAGATCAGGAATGGAAAAAGCGCAAGAATAGCCGACAGCGCGACATGGCTCGCCATCGCCCAGCCGTCGTCCTCGGTGAAATGCCAGAACGCGTCAAAGCCGACCTTGTAGAGCATACGCAGGAAAGTCGGCATCCAGTCTCCTCAAGAACGCGGGGCACGATTGCAGGCTGGGGCCGAATATGGGAAACCCATCGCCGTTTGCAAAGCAATAACGAGGTTTTCCCCGTGAAGAGCATCATCGTCACCGGTTGTTCCTCCGGCATCGGCGCCTACTGTGCCGAGGCCCTCAAGCGCGACGGCTGGCGGGTCTTTGCGACGGTGCGCAAGCCGGAAGACCTGGGCGCGCTCGAGGCGAAGGGTATTGAGGCCCTCGTAATGGATTACACCGACACAGCCAGCATCGAAACCCTTGTCGCGACCGTGTTCGACCGCACAGGGGGCCGGCTCGACGCGCTGTTCAACAATGGCGCCTATGGCCAGGCGGGTGCGGTGGAGGATCTGCCGACGGAAGCGCTCAGGCAGCAGTTCGAGACAAATCTCTTCGGCTGGCACGACCTGACCCGTCGGGTGATCCCGGCGATGCGAGCGCAAGGATCAGGCCGCATCGTGCAATGCTCCTCGATCCTCGGCATCATCCCCTATCGCTGGCGCGGCGCCTATACGGCCTCGAAGTTTGCGCTCGAGGGCCTCTCGCTCACACTTCGTATGGAACTCGAGGGCTCCGGCGTGCAGGTGAGCCTGATCGAGCCCGGCCCGATCGAAAGCCGCTTCACCGCCAATGCGCTCCACCACATCCGCCGCGTGATCGACCTCGAAAACTCGGTTCATGCCGAGGACTACCGCCGGCAACTGGCGCGACTCGATGGCACAGGCCCCGTCAACCGCCACAAACTCGGGCCGGAGGCCGTCTACAAAGTCCTCACCCACGCCTTGACCGCCCGGCGTGCCCGCCCACATTATCTCGTGACCAAGCCGGCCAAGCAGGGGGCCCTGATCAAGCGCTGGCTTCCGGCCGACCTCTTCTATCGACTGATGCGCTCGCTGGACTGACCGGCGACGAACAAAGGCTCATCCCACGTTATGTCCACATTCACCTATGTCCTCGCCATCATCGTCATGGGGCTTGTCGCCCTCGTCCTCTTGCGAGGCCTCTTCAACATGCTGAAAGGCGGCGACGGCAATACATCCAACAAACTGATGCAGGCCCGTATCGTGCTGCAGGCGATCGCGATCGCGCTGATCATGCTCACACTCTGGCTGACGGGCGGGGGACGCTGAAACCATGGTCAAGCTCAACAAGATCTACACCCGCACCGGCGATGACGGCACCACGGCACTGGTGACAGGCCCGCGCCGCCTGAAGCACGACCTGCGCGTCGACGCCTATGGCACGATCGACGAGACGAATTCAGCGATCGGCATTGCCCGGCTCCATACGGGAGAGATGCCGGAACTCGATGCCATGCTGATGCGCATCCAGAACGACCTCTTCGACCTCGGCGCGGATCTCGCCGCCCCCGAAACCGGCGAGGTCCTCTCCTACGAGCCGCTCCGCGTCATCGAGGCCCAGGTCGACCGGATCGAGAAGGAAATCGACCAGCTGAATGCCGCTCTCGATCCGCTGAAATCCTTCATCCTGCCGGGAGGCACGCCCGCTGCAGCCTATCTGCACCTCGCGCGCACCACCTCGCGTCGTGCCGAGCGCATCATGGTCGAACTCTCCCGCTTCGACGGTGAGGAAGTCGGCGCACCGGCACTGAAATATGTGAACCGGCTGTCGGATTTTCTGTTCGTGGCAGCACGTCATGCGAATGACGGCGGCAAGGCGGATATTCTGTGGGTGCCGGGGAAGAACAGGTAGGCGACGACATTTCTCCCCCCTTGCGGGGGAGAAACCGAAATCGGGGAATTGGCCCGATCAGGGGCAAACCTCAGATTTCGCAAGAGGGGGCCTGCTGAGGTTTCTGCCCGCGCAACTTTGCCCCTCTCTTGGAAAATCTGAAGTTTAGGCGGCTTGCGCGGACCTCAAGCCTTCGATTTTCCGTCCTCCCCCGCTAAGGGGGAGGTGGGAGCCGCCTACATGGCAACCTCCCCCTGTCCCCATCCCCCAAGCTGCGCTAGGTTCTACGCACCCATCTCCGGCGAACCCGACGAGGCGCGATGTTCATTCCCCTGCACGACCGAAACGCGCTGAAGCACATCCGCAAGCAGTATGTGACCTTGGGGCTGATTCTCGCCAATGTCGTGACCCATGCGCTGGCGACACTGGCACCGGAGGCGCTCTACGAGATCGGGGTTTATGGCATGGGCTTCATACCGGCCGTCGCCTTCGATATTGCCGAGCTCGATCCGCGGCTGGTGCTGGTGCCGGAGGGGGCGACCTATGTCACCTATTCCTTCCTGCATGGCAGCTGGCTTCATCTGGGCTCCAACATGCTCTTCCTCTGGGTCTTCGGCGACAATGTCGAGGATGCGATGGGGCACTTCAAGTTCCTGTTCTTCTACCTTGCCTGCGCGGCCGCCGGCGCGCTCGTGCATGGGCTGGTTATGCCGGCGAGCGAAGCGCCGCTGATCGGGGCGTCGGGCGCGGTATCGGGCGTGGTTGCGGCTTATCTGATGCTGCACCCAAAGGTGCGCGTCTGGGTGCTGGTCTTCATGCGCTTTCCGCTGCCGCTCCCGGCCTTCATCCCGCTTCTCTTCTGGGTCGGCCAGCAATTCGTCATGCTGGTGATCGACGGTGACAGCAATGTCTCCTGGGGCGCGCATGTCGGCGGCATCATCGCCGGTGCGATCCTGGTGCTCTTTTTGCGACGTCCGGGTGTGCCGCTCTTCGATCGGGCGATCGTGACACCCAAGGCTGTCGAACACGCCGCGCCCACCGTGGATGTCGCCACAGTAGGCCCCTGGGGGCAAAGACCGGCCGGCGACACGAGAGCCTGGGAGAGGGACGAGGCAGAAAACGGCGCAAAAACCACGGCATCGCAACCGGTTCGCAAGGTCACCCACTGGGGACGATGACAAGAGGTCGCGGCGGCAAAGTATTGACGTGAACGTCAACGTAAATTATTGCTGTCCGTCAAACGGCATCGATCGTTGTGTTTGGGAAAAAAATGCGTATCGATGTCGCCAATCGACAAACGGCGGAGCGCATCAGCGCGCATTTTCCGGCAGAAGATTTGAAGAGAGGAACCCATGAAGATACTCGTCCCAGTCAAGCGGGTTGTGGATTACAACGTCAAGATCCGCGTCAAACCAGATGGTTCAGGCGTCGAGCTCGCCAACGTCAAGATGTCCATGAATCCCTTCGACGAGATCTCCGTCGAGGAGGCGCTGCGGCTGAAGGAAGCCGGCAAGGCCGAAGAAGTGGTGATCGTGTCGATTGGCCCGGCCAAGGCCGAGGAAACCATCCGCACCGCACTCGCCATGGGCGCTGACCGCGGCATCCTGATCGAGACAGACGAAGCCGTCGAGCCGCTCGCCGTAGCCAAGCTCCTGAAGGGCGTGGTCGAGGCTGAGGCTCCGGGCCTCGTCATCGTCGGCAAGCAGGCGATCGACGACGATTCGAACCAGACCGGCCAGATGCTGGCGGCTCTCCTCGGCTGGGGCCAGGCGACGTTTGCCTCCAAGCTCGAGCTTGGCGCTGACAAGGCGACCGTCACCCGCGAAGTCGACGGCGGTCTCCAGACCATCGACGTGAAGCTCCCGGCGATCGTCACCACCGACCTGCGTTTGAACGAGCCGCGCTACGCCTCGCTGCCCAATATCATGAAGGCCAAGAAGAAGCCGCTCGACAAGAAGGCCCCGGCCGACTTCGGCGTCGACGTCGCACCGCGCCTCAAGGTTCTGAAGACCGAGGAGCCGGGTGGCCGCAAGGCGGGCATCAAGGTGAAGTCGGTGGCAGAGCTTGTCGACAAGCTCAAGAACGAAGCCGGCGTATTGTAAGCGGAACGGACAGGAGAAACGTAAAATGGCTATTCTTCTTCTCGCAGAACACGACAACGCGACCGTCTCCGAACAGACCGCGAAGGCGCTCACGGCCGCCACCAAGATCGGTGGCGACGTGCATGTCCTGGTCGCCGGCTCCGGCGCCAAGGCTGCCGCCGATGCGGCTGCAAAGCTCTCGGGCGTCTCCAAGGTGCTGCTCGCCGACGACGCTTCGCTCGGCAACAACCTTGCAGAGCCGCTGGCGGCCCTCATCGTCTCGCTTGGCGGCTCCTACGACACGATCATTGCGGCCGCGACCTCGGTCGGCAAAAACGTGATGCCGCGCGTCGCAGCCCTGCTTGATGTCATGCAGGTCTCGGAAATCACTGAAGTGGTCTCTGCCGACACCTTCAAGCGTCCGATCTATGCCGGCAACGCCATCCAGACCGTGCAGTCGACCGATCCCAAGAAGGTGATCACCGTTCGCACAGCCTCCTTCGCCGCTGCCGGTGAAGGTGGGTCTGCTGCCGTAGAAAGCATTGCTGCCGCTGCAAACACCGGCGTATCCAGCTATGTTTCCGATGCGCTGTCCTCGTCCGACCGCCCGGAACTGGCCTCGGCCAAGATCATCATTTCCGGTGGCCGTGCGCTTGGCTCCTCGGAGAAGTTCCAGGAAGTGATCCTGCCTGTAGCCGACAAGCTGGGTGCCGCCGTCGGCGCATCTCGTGCGGCCGTCGATGCAGGCTATGCCCCGAACGACTGGCAGGTTGGCCAGACCGGCAAGGTGGTTGCCCCGCAGCTCTACATCGCCTGCGGCATCTCCGGTGCCATCCAGCACCTCGCCGGAATGAAGGACTCGAAGGTCATCGTCGCGATCAACAAGGACGAGGAAGCACCGATCTTCCAGGTTGCCGATTACGGCCTCGTCGCCGACATCTTCGAGGCCCTGCCGGAGCTCGAGAAGGCGCTCTGATCGCCCTTTCGCAACTGCGAAAGGACTGGTCAAAGAAACCTTTGCGGTCTATCAATCAGCCGGGTCCGCGATGAGCGGGTCCGGCATTTTTGTCGGTGCCATCTTCTTGAGTGAAGACGAGAACGGGTGAGGAGCGAGACGATGACGGACAAGATCAGCAATGTGGGTGTCGTGGGTGCCGGCCAGATGGGCTGTGGCATTGCCCAGGTCGCCGCCGCCGCCGGCTACAAGGTCACGATCTACGATCTCTCCAAGGAGAGGATCGAGGCAGGCCTCGCTACCATCAACGGCAACCTCGCCCGACAGGTCACCAATGGCAAGATCACTGACGAGGATCGCAAGGCCGCACTCGCGCTGATCTCCGGCTCGTCGGACGTCAACGACCTCGCTCCATCAGATCTCGTGATCGAGGCAGCGACCGAGGATGAAACTGTCAAGCGCAAGATCTTCGCGACACTCTGCCCGGTTCTGAAGCCAGAGGCACTGATTGCAACGAATACCTCGTCGCTCTCGATTACCCGGCTCGCCTCGGCCACCGACCGGCCGGAGCGTTTCATGGGCATCCATTTCATGAACCCGGTCCCGGTCATGAAGCTCGTAGAACTGGTGCGCGGCATCGCAACCGATGAAACCACCTTCGCCACCGCCAAGGACTTCGTCTCCTCGCTCGACAAGACGATCACGGTCGCCGAAGACTTCCCGGCATTCATCGTCAACCGCATCCTGCTGCCGATGATCAACGAGGCGATCTACACGCTGTATGAAGGCGTCGGCTCGGTCGAAGCGATCGACACGGCAATGAAGCTCGGCGCCAACCACCCGATGGGCCCGCTGCAGCTTGCCGATTTTATCGGTCTCGATACGTGCCTCTCGATCATGCAGGTGCTGCATGAGGGCCTCTCGGACTCGAAGTACCGTCCCTGCCCGCTGCTGGTCAAATATGTCGAGGCCGGCTGGCTGGGTCGCAAGTCGGGCCGCGGCTTTTACGACTACCGCGGCGAAGTGCCGGTTCCGACGCGCTGATGGACCATTCCGGCGGGGGCCCCTCCGGCGGAAAGATATTTGCCCCTCCGGGCAATCATTGGTCGGCCATTCCTCGGAAGGGGCGGGCCGACCCTCTAGTTTGCGGGGCAGATAGATCCCCCGCATCCCGGAGTACCAGTCCATGAAACGCCTCCTACTCTTGAGCGCCGCCCTCGCCGCCCTGTCCCTGCCGGTTTCGGCCAGCGCCGCAGACAAGCTGCTCAACGCCTCCTATGACATCGCCCGCGAGATCTTCGCCGCCCAGAACGAAGCCTTCATCAAGGCCAATCCGGGCGTCAGCATCGATCAGTCGCATGGCGGTACCTCGCGCCAGGCACGCGCCATCGTTGAGGGTCTGGAAGCCGACGTCGTCACCTTCAACCAGGTGACGGACGTCGAATTCCTGGCCAAGAACGGTTTCATCAACGAAGGCTGGCAGTCGGAATTCCCGAACAATGCCTCGCCCTTCTATTCCTTCCCGTCCTTCCTGGTACGCGCCGGCAACCCGAAGAACATCAAGGACTGGGACGATCTCGCCCGCGACGACGTCCAGGTGATCTTCCCCAACCCGAAGACCTCGGGCAATGCCCGCTACACCTATCTGGCGGCAACGGCCTATGCGAAGGAGAAGTTTGCCGGCGACGAGGCCAAGGTGACGGAATTCGTCGAAAAGATCTTCGACAACGTGCCGGTCTTCGACACCGGTGGCCGCGCCGCGACGACGACCTTCGTCGAGCGCGAGACCGGTGACGTGATCATCACCTTCGAAGCCGAGACCAAGTCAATCGCCAAGCAGTATGGCGAGGACAAGTTCCAGCAGGTCGTGCCGTCGGTGAGCCTGCTTGCCGAATTCCCGGTCGCGATCGTCGACAAGGTCGCCGATGCCAAGGGAAGCCAGGAACTCTCCAAGAAGTATCTCGACTTCCTCTATTCGCCGGAAGGTCAGAAGATCGCCGCCGATTTCGGCCACCGCGTCCATGACGAGACGGTCGCTGCCGAATACAAGGACCAGTTCCCCGAGATCCGTCTCGTCACCGTCGAAGACGTCTTCGGCGGCTGGGCCAAGGTTTCCGAGGAGCATTTCGCAGAGGGTGCCATCCTTGATGGGATCTATGGCAGCCGCTAAGCACGGTCTCCAATCGATTTCAGGACCGGCGGATCATCCGCCGGTTTTCTCATGAAAGGACGACGACGTTGAAACGCCGCGTATTGCCGGGCTTCAGACTGTCCCTCGGGATCACGCTGGTCTATGCCGCGATCATCATCCTGTTGCCGCTGGCAGCCCTGATTTTCAAGGCCGCGAGCCTCGGACCCGCAGACTATTGGCGCATCGTCTCTTCCGAACGCGCTGTGGCGAGTTATGGCGTGACGATCGGCTCGGCGCTGGTCGCGACCTTGTTCAACCTCGTCTTCGGCCTGGCGCTCGCCTGGGTGCTGGTGCGCTATCGTTTCCCAGGGCGCCGCATTGTCGATGCGCTGGTCGACCTGCCGTTTGCGCTGCCGACGGCCGTCGCTGGCATTTCGCTCACCACCCTGTTTGCCTCCAACGGCTGGTTTGGCGCAGCACTGGGCGAGATCGGCATCAAGGTCGCCTATACGCCGCTCGGCATCATGATTGCCATGGCATTCACCAGCCTGCCCTTCATCGTGCGCACGGTACAGCCGGTGCTTGAAGAGCTCGATCCGGCGCTCGAAGAGGCCGGCCAGACGCTCGGCTCCAGCGACCTTTCGATCTTCCGCCGCGTGATCCTGCCACTTCTGACGCCGGCGCTGCTTGCCGGCACATCGCTCGCCTTCGCCCGCAGCCTCGGCGAATTCGGGGCGATCATCTTCATTGCCGGCAATCAGCCCTTCTCGACCGAGATCACGGCACTTCTCGCCTTCATCCGACTCGAGGAATACGACTATCCAGCCTCCGCCGCGATCGCCTCCGTCATGCTGATCGCCGCCTTCGTGATGCTGGCGGTCACCAACTACATGCAGGCCCGCGCGCTGCGCTACACGGTGAAAGGCTGAACCATGAGCCACGTCACGAACAATCGACGCCCGCCACGCGTCGGCGATGCGCCCCTCTTCAAATACACGCTGATCGGCATGGTCCTCGTGCTTGTGGCCTTTTTCGTCGTAGCGCCCCTGGCGGTCATCGGCATCCAAGCGTTTTCCAGGGGGCTTCCCTATTTCCTGGAGACGATCGCAGACCCCGACACGCGTCATGCGATCTGGCTGACGGTACTGACAGCGCTGATCGCGGTGCCGATCAACACTATCTTCGGCGTGGCCGCCGCCTGGGCGATCACCAAGCACGATTTTCGCGGCAAGCGCTTGCTCACCATCCTGATCGAGATCCCCTTCTCGGTCTCGCCGGTCGTGGCAGGCGTCGCCTATCTCTTCGTCTATGGCCTGCAGGGAATTTTCGGCCCCACCCTCGACAGCGCCGGGCTGAAGGTTCTCTTTGCCCTGCCGGGCATCGTGCTCGCCTCAATGTTCGTGACGGCACCCTTCGTCGCCCGTGAACTGATCCCACTGATGCAGGCGCAGGGGCGCGATCTCGAGGAGGCCGCAACCTCGCTGGGCGCAAGCGGTTTGCGCACCTTCCTGTCGGTGACGCTGCCCAACATCAAATGGGCCATGCTCTATGGTGTGGTGCTCTGCAATGCCCGTGTCATGGGTGAATTCGGCGCCGTGTCGATCGTCTCCGGCAACATCCGTGGCCAGACCAACACGCTGCCGCTGCATATCGAGCTGCTTTACCAGGACTACAACGCCGTCGGCGCCTTCGCTGCCGCCTCAATGCTCGCCGCGCTGGCACTGGTAACGCTCGTGGCCAAGGTTCTGCTCGAACGCCAGGGCGCAGGACGCCGGAACCGACCGGCCACGCTCGCCGGCAATACTTCGGAGATGAATTCGTGAACATTCGCCTCGACACGGTCGTCAAGACCTTCGAAACCTTCCGCGCCGTGCATGGCGTCTCCCTCGACATCAAGAGCGGCGAACTCGTGGCGCTGCTCGGCCCTTCGGGCTCCGGCAAGACGACCATCCTGCGCATGGTGGCCGGCCTGGAATTTGCCGATGGCGGCCAGATCCATTTCGGAGAAGAGGATGCGACAAACATTCCCGTGCGCGACCGCGGCGTCGGCTTCGTGTTCCAGCACTACGCGCTGTTTCCGCATATGACCGTGGCCGAGAACATCGCCTTCGGCATGAAGGTGTCGAAGGTAAAGCGCTCGACGGCCGAAATAGACCGTCGTGTCGAAGACCTGCTTTCCCTCGTCCAGCTTTCCGGTCTCGGCGAACGTTTCCCCGGCCAGATCTCCGGCGGCCAGCGGCAGCGCGTGGCACTCGCCCGTGCACTCGCCGTCGATCCGCGCGTGTTGCTGCTCGACGAGCCCTTCGGCGCACTCGACGCCAATGTCCGCCGCGACCTGCGCCGCTGGCTGCGCTCGATCCATGACGAGCTGGGCATCACCACGCTCTTCGTCACCCATGACCAGGAAGAGGCACTCGACCTCGCCGACCGCGTGGTGATCCTTGAGAAGGGTAAAATCGTTCAGCAGGGCACGCCGGAAGAGGTCTGCCGCCATCCCGCCAATGCCTTCGTCATGCGCTTCCTCGGTGACACCAACACGCTGAAGGCGAGTGTATCGAATGGACAGGCGACCGTCGGCAACATGACCTATGCCGCGGAAGGTTTGAAGGACGGGCCGGCCGAGCTTCTTTTCCGTCCGACTGATGTCGTGTGGAGCGACGACGCATCGAAGGGTGTGGCAGCGACAATCCAGCGGGTTCTTGACCGCCCGGGCTCGCGCCGGGTGCTGGCCAAGACCGCGGGCGACACGATCGTCGAATTCGACGTGTCCCCCGACTTCGCCAAGGCGAAGGGCGATCAGGGCTTCATCGAAATCCTGCGGCCGCGGATTTACGAGCTGTGAGCCAAGCTCCGCGCTGCTCTCCTGATTGTGAATGATCCAGAGACGGTTCAGGCTTGGGTCTTTGAGCCAATCTTAAGGATTGTTTGCCAGCCTTGCCATCATGGGTGGCAGCGTGACGACGAGAGTTCGACTGAAATTGACCGCAGCGTCCCTCGCGCTTGCGGCGCTCGTCGCTGGCAGTCTTTGGCTGATCGCGCAGTCTTTCGTCGCTCAGGCGAACCGGCAGCAACTGAATGACATATTGACGGCCGCTGTGATCCGGCTGGAACGCCAGATCGATCTTGCAGTCATGAGCATGGGCGAGCTTGGCGCACAGGGTCCCTATGGCTGCTCGCCGTCCGTCAACAAGGCCATTGAAGACATAGCCTTCCGTTCCGTCTCCATCCGGGAAATCCGTGTTTCCTCGGCAAAGGCGACATGTTGGGCCGACAATGCCCATGAACAGGTCTTTCAGGCGGCCCTCGCTGCTTCCGATCCAGTGCCCGCAATCAATCCCGCCTATGAACTGGCTCCCATCGAGGCCGAGGAATGGAAAGGCCTGATGGTGCGATGGACGACCGAGGATGGCAGCCTGACCGCCTTCCTCGCCACGGCAGGCCTTCTCTTCGACATCCTGCCCGGCGAGCTGCGCGACCATGCCCTGATGGAGATGACGCTCAGCAATCAGCAGGTCGTATCGAGCTACGAGCCAGAGGGTGCTGCCGGACTGGACGGACCGTTTGGCGAATTCATGAAAGCCTCCGAGCGCTATCCCATCCGCGTCAGGCTGATGATCGAAGAAGCTGTCATCGGGTCCTGGAACAGCAGCTTCGGCAGCGACATCATCGTGATCGCCGGGCTGTTTTCGCTCGGACTGGGTTATCTCGGCGCCAGAGGTCTGGTGCGTCCGCCAACGCCGCTGCGGCAGCTGGACGACGCTCTTTCCAGAGGACATGTGCATCCGGTCTACCAGCCGCTCTTCTGCCTTGCGACCGGCCGGATGACCGGTTTCGAAATGCTGGCACGCTGGACCAAGCCCGATGGCGGCAGCGTCTCGCCGGCAGTCTTCATTCCGCTGGCCGAGAACAATGGTCGGATCGACACGTTGACATCAGTCCTCCTCGGCAGGGCAGGCTCAGAGATCGGCGACTTGCTCCGACGCCACGAGACACTCAAGCTTTCGTTCAACGTGACCCCGGACCAGCTTCTCGGTGCAGGATTTGTCGAAAATCTGGCCGCAATGATCGCAAAAGCCGGATTGAACCCCACCCAGCTAGTCATCGAGATCACGGAACGTCAGCCGATTTCCGACTTCGAGTCTGCATTGCAGGTTGCGCGGGAACTGGCAACGCTTGGCATCAGGCTGGCGATCGACGATGCAGGAACCGGGCATAACGGACTTTCATCGCTTCATGCCCTTCAGGCCCAGTATCTGAAGATCGACAAGTACTTCGTCGACAGCGTGGCCCTGGACAGGAAGTCCAGCGTTCTGGTCGAAGCATTGATCTCGCTTGCCGAGAAATTCGGCATGGAGGTCGTGGCCGAAGGGATAGAGACCGAAGAACAGCGGAGCAAGCTCCTGGACCTCGGCATCAAGGAGGGTCAGGGTTATCTCTACGCCAAGCCTTTGCCGGCGAGCGACCTGATTGCCAGGGTCGAGAATAGCCTGACGCCTCTGCCGAAAGCAGCCTAGTGAGCGAGCACGGCGCCGTCTGCCGAGCAAGGCCGGACAGCTTCCCTCACCTCATGCGCTAGAATTCGGTCACTGCGTCGCGGCAGCCGTCACCAGCGCCTTGGCGTCCGCGCCGTCCCAAACGGCAGGGCCGTTCATGCTGCCAAGCAGACAGCCCTTGCCGTCTACGAGCAATGTTACCGGCAGGCCGAAGGCAAGCCCCTCGCGCTTCAGCGTATTGAAGACACCCATGGAGGCGTCGCGATAGAGGCCGAGTGCGTCGACGCCGGTTTCCTCGAGGAAGGTCTGCGGCTTTTCGACATCGCCGGTGTCGATGTTGATGGCGAGTACCTGGAAGGCTTCCCCACCAGTTGCCTCCTGCAGGTTGTTGAGGGCGGGCATTTCCTCGCGGCAGGGCACACACCAGGTGGCCCAGAGATTGATGAGCACCGTCTTGTCGGCGAAGTTTGCCATGGTCATCGGTGTACCTTCCTTGTCCTGGAAGGTAAGACCCTGGATGAGCTTCGGTTCGCTGACGGGGATCATCGCTGCGACATCGCCTTTCAGATAGGGCGTGATGGCTTCTGCCCTGGCGACAGAACCCTCGCATTGCGCGGCATACGCTGTCTCCACGGCATTGCCAGACATGGTCTGCTTCACGTATACCGCAGCCGCGCCGGCGACGATGCCGGCTACCGCCGCAATCGCAACCAGCTTGGTGGGGAAGAGACCCTCAGGTCTTTTTTCTGTCATGTCATTCTCCAGGACGGGCACTTCATGGCCGAGGACTTTACAGACACCAAATCCTCCAACCAGATGTGGGGCGGTCGCTTCGCCTCGGGCCCTTCGGCCATCATGGAGGAGATAAATGCCTCCATCGGTTTCGACAAGAAGCTTTACGCCCAGGATATCCGCGGCTCAAAGGCGCATGCGACCATGCTGGCGCACCAAGGCATTATCTCGAACGAAGATAAAGACAAGATCCTTCACGGCCTGGACACGATCCTGTCAGAGATCGAGGGCGGTCAGTTCGTCTTCTCGCGCAAGCTCGAAGACATCCATATGAACGTCGAGGCCCGCCTCGCCGAGCTGATCGGCCCGGCCGCTGGTCGCCTGCACACGGCCCGCTCGCGCAACGACCAGGTGGCACTCGATTTCCGCCTCTGGGTGAAGGAAGAGCTGCAGAAGACGGAACAGGCATTGTCCGGCCTGATCGCGGCCTTCCTCGACCGCGCCGAAGAACATGCAGACACCGTGATGCCTGGCTTCACACATCTCCAGACGGCCCAGCCGGTGACCTTCGGTCATCACTGCATGGCCTATGTCGAGATGTTCGGCCGTGACCGCCAGCGCGTGCGCCACGCCATCGAACATCTGGACGAAAGCCCGATCGGTGCTGCAGCGCTTGCCGGCACAGGCTACAACATCGACCGCCACATGACGGCGAAGGCGCTTGGCTTCCGCGAGCCGACCCGCAACTCGATCGACACCGTCTCCGACCGCGACTTTGCACTGGAATTCCTGTCGATCGCCTCGATCTGCGCGGTACATCTGTCGCGGCTCGCCGAAGAAATCGTCATCTGGTCGACGCCGCAATTCGGCTTCATCCGGCTGTCGGACGCGTTTTCGACCGGCTCCTCGATCATGCCGCAGAAGAAGAACCCGGACGCCGCCGAACTGGTGCGCGCCAAGACCGGCCGCATCAACGGCTCGCTGATTGCGCTTCTGACCGTGATGAAGGGCCTTCCGCTCGCCTATTCCAAGGATATGCAGGAAGACAAGGAACAGGTCTTCGACGCCGCCGAAAGCCTGGAACTGGCGATTGCCGCCATGACCGGCATGGTCACCGACATGACCATCCGCACCGACCGCATGAAGGCGGCTGCCGGTTCGGGTTACTCGACCGCGACCGATCTGGCCGACTGGCTGGTCCGCGAAGCCGGCCTGCCCTTCCGTGATGCGCACCATGTGACCGGCAATGCGGTTGCCATGGCCGAGAGGAAGGGCTGCGATCTAGCCGAGCTTTCGCTGGAAGAACTCAAGAGCATCAATGCGGCAATCACGGCCGACGTCTTCAACGTCTTGACGGTGGAAGCCTCGGTCGCGAGCCGCAAGAGCTTTGGCGGAACCGCGCCCTCGGAAGTGCGCAAGCAGATTGCCTGGTGGCGGGCCAGAAACTGATAAGGCAACCGATCACGCGAACGCTTGCCAATCATCACGAGATCAGGGGTGCACAAGCGCCCCTTTTTTCGCTAGAGCCTAGAGCAACAACATTTCTATGGACCGGGTCATGGTGAATTCGCTGAAACGCACGACGCTTACGCTCTCTATTGCGCTGGCCGCCTCGCTGGCTCTGTCCGCCTGCGGCCGCAAGGGCGATCTCGATCCGCCGAGCACCCCTGCCAGCCAGCAGAACCAGCGTGGCGCCGAGGCGCCGGCAACGCCGGACAGCCCCTTCCTTCTCGATCCGCTTCTTTGACAGGGCTTAACCCGTGAACCACTTCGAGTATCGCGACGGCGTTCTTTACGCCGAAGGCGTGGCCATTCCCGAAATCGCACGTGCCGTCGGCACGCCCTTCTACTGCTATTCGACCGCGACGCTGGAGCGCCACTACAAGGTCTTCGCAAAAGCCTTCGACGGCGTCGATGCCCTCGTCTGCTACGCGATGAAGGCCAATTCCAACCAGGCCGTCCTGAAGACGCTGGGTCGCCTCGGCGCCGGCGTGGACGTGGTCTCGGAAGGCGAACTCCGCCGCGCGCTGGCAGCCGGCATCCCGGCAGAGCGCATCATGTTCTCCGGCGTCGGCAAGACGCCGAGCGAGATGGATTTGGCGCTCGAAGCCGGCATCTACTGCTTCAACGTCGAGAGCGAGCCGGAACTGGAAATCCTGAACCAGCGCGCTATCAAGGCCGGCAAAAAGGCGCATGTCTCCTTCCGCATCAATCCTGATGTCGATGCCAAGACCCATGCTAAGATTTCGACCGGCAAGAAGGAAAACAAGTTCGGCATTTCCTATGAGCGCGCGCGTGCCGTCTATGCACGGGCGGCGACGCTGGACGGCATAAAGGTTTCCGGGATCGACATGCATATCGGCAGCCAGATCACCGATCTGCAGCCCTTCGAAGACGCCTTCCGCCTGCTGCGCGAGCTCGTCGAGACGCTGCGCGGCGACGGCCACACCATCGATCACGTCGATGTCGGCGGTGGCCTTGGCATTCCCTACAAGGACGACAACAACCCGCCGCCGGAGCCGGATGCCTATGCCCGGATCGTCAAGGACCAGCTGTCGAGCCTCAACTGCCGCATCGTCACCGAGCCCGGCCGCCTGATCGTCGGCAATGCCGGTATCTTGGTGACCGAGGTCATCTATGTGAAGGACGGCGGCGACAAGACCTTCGTCATCGTCGACGGGGCGATGAACGACCTGATCCGCCCGACGCTCTACGAGGCCTATCACGAGATCAAACCCGTGGTGATTTCGGCAGCGAACGCCCCGCGTATCAAGGCCGATGTCGTGGGCCCCGTCTGCGAGACCGGCGACTACCTGGCGCTCGACCGCGAGATGGCGATGCCGAAGCCCGGCGATCTGATCGCTGTCGGTTCGGCTGGTGCCTATGGCGCCGTGCAGGCCGGCACCTACAACACCCGCCGGCTGGTGCCGGAGGTGCTGGTGAACGGCAACGAGTTCCACGTGATTCGCCCGCGTCCGACCTATGAGGACCTGATCGCGCTCGACAGCGTGCCCGACTGGTTGGCCTGATCCATTCACAATTCGGCGATGAGGCGGGAAAAGCTTGCCGCTTTTCCTTGCCGCCCTCGTCTTCGCCACAAAGACTGCTATCTTCGAGAACAATCAGCCGTGACGATGCGCGGCGCTCTCGGAGACCAGACGGATGAGCTCTTCCCGCCCGGCCGGCCACAGGAAAGGCGCCTTCAAGGACGACCCGAAGCTTGCGCGGCGCGTCGGCGTCAAACGTGTGCTCGCACGGTCCGTGCTGTTTGCCGAGCGGCTGTTGCCGCTCTTCCTGCCGGTCGCGGGCATTGCCGCCCTCTTCGTCGCGCTTGCCTGGTTCGGCGTTTATCGTGAGGTCCCGGATCTCGTCCGCCTAGCGATCGTCTTTATCCTAGTCTTTGCCTTTGTCGCCTCCTTCCTGCCCTTCCTGAAGCTACGCTTGCCGAGCATTCCGGAAGCGGACAGGCTGCTCGAGGAGCGCAATGGCCTCGCCCACCAGCCGGTGGCGGTGCAGGACGATCAGCTCTCCGCCGAGACACCCTTTGCTCGCGCGCTCTGGCAGGAACACCAGCGGCGCATGGCCGAGCGGATTGCCGCCCTCGACGCCGGTATGCCGCAGCCCGACATCGCCCGCTACGACCGTTATGCCCTGCGCGCCGTGCCGGCCCTGCTCTTTGTCACGGCACTCGCCTATTCCGGCTCCAATGGCGCAGGCCAGATTGCCGATGCCTTCCGCCAGCATGTGCCGGAAAGCGAGGCACCAGCGATCCGTATCGACGCCTGGATCACCCCACCCGGCTATACAGGTCAGCCGCCGGTCTTCCTCTCGGGTCTCGGCACCCAGGACGCAGCCGGCGTGACCGTGCCGCAGAAGTCAAAGGTGACGGTGCGTATCAGCGGTGGGCCGTCGGAAGAGAAGGTTCTCTTCGTCCAGCAATCGGATGGCGCCGTTCTCGACGTAGCCGAGAAGGACGATGCAGCCCGCAGGCCCACGGCCGGCTCCGAGATCGACGCAAGCAGTCAGACGGCTGTCCCGACGCCGCCCCCAGCGCCGGCGCCGAACGCCCCTATGGTGGCGCGCACCCATGAGCTGGAACTGAACGAGGCCGGCGAATTGCGGGTTGCCGACCGGACCTGGACGATCGGCGTCACACCGGACAGAGCACCCGAGATTGCCTTTGACGGCACGCCGCGCCGCGCGATCAACGGGGCGCTCGAAATCGCCTTTACCGCCAAGGACGACTACGGCCTGCGCGGGGCCCATGCCGAGATCCTGCCGCTGGAAGAGCAAGCAGATGCGACGCCGCTTTACCCGCATCCGGACTACAAGCTCGACCTGCCGCGCCACAATGCCCGCGACACAAAGGGCGTGGCGAGCCGCAACATCACCGAGCATCCGCTTGCCGGCCAGATGGTGAAGATCACTTTGGTGGCGACCGATGGCGCCGGCCAGACTGGTCGTAGCGAGCCGATCGAGATGCTGCTGCCCGGCCGCAATTTCAACGAGCCGCTCGCCGCAGCCGTTGCCGAACAGCGCAAGGTCTTCGCCCTCGACACCCGCCAGATGCCGCAGGCGATCGCGCTGAACGAGGCGCTGGTGCTCCGCGCCGACGAGACGATCCCGGATCTCGGCAATTTCATTGCGATAGAAAGCGCCCGCGCGCGCATGAACATGGCGCGCGGCGAAGAACAGCTGAAGGACACGGCAGACTATCTCTGGGAAATCGCGCTCGGCATCGAGGACGGCGACCTGTCGCTGGCCGAACGCCGTCTGCGCGACGCCCAGCAGGCTCTGTCCGATGCCTTGGAGAACGGCGCTTCCGACGAGGAAATCCAGCGGCTGATGGCAGAGCTGCGCTCGGCGATGCAGGAATTTCTCCAAGCCCTGGCGCAGCGCATGCCCAACCAGCAGGGCGAACCGCAGCAGAATGCGCAGAACATGCTGCGTCAGCAGGATCTCGACAACATGCTCGACCAGCTGGAGAACCTCGCCCGTTCCGGCAACCGCGACCAGGCACAGCAACTGCTCTCGGAACTGCAGCGGATGATGAACAACCTGCAGGCCGGACGCCCGCAGCAGGGCCAGCAGCAGCAGAACAGCGAGGCCCGCCGCCAGATCGACAAGCTCGGCGAGATCATGCAGGAGCAGCAGCGGCTGATGGACGAGACTTTCCGTCTGGATCAGGCGCTGCGCGACCGCATGCAGCGCGGCGACCCGCAGCAGGGCGAAGAAGGCGCCGAGGGCCAGCAGCAACAGGGCCAGCAAGGACAGCAGGGCGAGCAGGGTCAGCAGGGCCTGGACGGCATGACCGCCGAACAATTGCGCGAGGCGCTCAGGCAGCTGCGCGAACAGCAGGAACAGCTTGGCCAGCAGCTTGGCGAATTGCAGGAAGGCCTCGAAGGCATGGGCATGGAGCCCGGCCCCGGTTTCGGCGAAGCCCAGCAGGAAATGCAGGGCGCCGGCGAGGCGCTTGGCCAGGGTCAGGGCGGCCCGGCCGTCGAAGGCCAGGGACGCGCCATGGAGGCGCTTCGCCAGGGCGCTCGCGACATGATGAACCAGATGATGCAGGCCCAGCAGGGCGAGGGTGGCCAGGGTCCGCAGATGGGTCAGGGCCAGGGCAATCAGGATGGTCGCGATCCGCTCGGCCGCCCCCGCGCCACCAGCGGCCCGGATTTCGGCGAGCAGGTCAAGGTTCCCGACGAGATCGACGTGCAGCGTGCTCGTGAGATCCTTGAAGCCATCCGCGAAAAGCTCGGTGAGAATTCGAGCCCCGAGATCGAGCGGCGTTATCTGGAGCGATTGCTCGACATCCAGTGAGGCCGTAGCGGTTTTGCAGAAACGACAACGCCCGCATCAGCGGGCGTTTGTTTGTTGAGCGATGTAGTCGGCTGCCTCAGCCGGCGAGCGCCGAAGCGACGGCCTTGCGGATGTCAGGCAGGGCAAAGGGCTTGGAGACGACGTCGACGATTTTTGCCGAGAGGTCGTCTGCACGTTCGCGCTGCTCGGCATAGCCGGTCATCAGCAGGATTTTCATGGCCGGAAACTCGGAATGGGCGCGATGCGCAAGCTCGATGCCGTCCATGACGGGCATGCGGATATCCGACAGAAGCAGGTCAAAGGCGCCTTCGGAGAGCTTTTCGAGACCTTCCGCGCCATCGGCGGCTTCATGCGTCTCGTGACCGTCGAGGCGGAGCGCCCTGGCCACGAACGAACGCAGGGAGTCTTCGTCTTCGGTGATGAGGATTCTCGCCATGGTTGAAGTTTTCTCCCGCGTCATTTGAGCCTTGCGAGAGGCAAATCACCAGACTTTCCTTGTCGAGTGGTAAACGCCGGACATGCAGTCCGGCGCGATGGTTAACAGGTCACTGCCATCAGATGGCAAGATGTTCCGTTTCGAAACAGCTCACGCGTCTCCGGTGACGACGCCGACGAACGGCAGTTCGCGGAAGGCATAGGCCACATCCATTCCGTAGCCCACGACGAAATAGTCGGGGCATTCGAAGCCGACATAATCAGCCTCAAACTGTTCTTTTCGCTTCACTTTCTTGTCGAGAAGCACGGCGATCGTGACGTTTGCCGCGCCACGCTCGAACATCAGTTCCTTGGCGAAAAGCAGGGTACGGCCGGACTCCAGAATATCGTCGATCAGGAGGATGTTGCGCCCCTTCACGTCGCTATCGATGTCCTTGATGATCTTCACGCCCTGGGAGACCGTGCCTGTGCCATAGCTGGACAGGGTGATGAACTCGACTTCCGGGGCAAGACCCACATCATGCAACGCACGAATGAGGTCGGCGGCGAAGATGAATGAGCCCTTCAGCACCGAAATGACCAGAAGGTCGTCGCAGGGACCCTTGATGATATCCTGGGCGAGTTCGAGATTACGCTGCCGGATCTGCTCGGCGGTAAAGAGCGGTTCGATGTTCTTTCCGCGAACTACGGGCATGGGGAACTCCTTGCTTGTCGACCTCAGGTCCTTGGCCGGCGGCATGCCGGAAAGGCAAGGGCCTTAGCACACTGGCAAGGGCTTAGGCACCCGACTCTTCGAAGGAAAGCCGGACTTCCGGCGTTTTTCCATCGGGATGCTGGAGACGGGTGACGATGCCGCGGCTCTCGCCGCCATCCAGGCTCGCGACCGGCGGCTCGATATAGGTGCTGGCGATCACCTGCCCGTCGATGAGAAGATCGGCCCTGAGCTTCGGCAGCGACACTTCCCGGGCGGTGCGGTTCTCGACGATGGCATTGAGCAGAAGAACACGCATTCCGTTGCGGTCCTGTGGCGTCAGATTGACATGCGTGAAGTCAAGCGGCTTGGCGGCAATCTCCGGATGCTCGCCACCGCCAAAGACCAATTGTCCGGCAAGCGAGAAGATGGAGACAAAGGCAATCGCCACAAGCAGCGAAAAGGCGACGTCCGACAGCCGTTGCAGGCGCTGTTCGACGGCATCGGTCGCATGACGGAGGATCGCACGCAGATCAGGGGCGACGGCTGCGGAAGACGCGGACGCATCCGGGCGTGGCGACGCCTTGGGTGCCTCCCGGACCGTGACGAACTGCGCATCCACGACTTCGTGACGGGTCGCACGCTGGTGCTGGTGATCGATCCGTCGACGGGCACGATCCGGCGGCAGGAGATCGAGGTCCGTGGCGGCGGCCTGCTTCTGATAACGGAAAGCACTCATGTGTGCGGACCTTTCGCACAGCCAAAATCGGATACCCCGAAAGTCGGCGGTTGAAACGAATCCTCACCAGTCGTAAATTCAATTGGTTAATGCTTCGGAAAGACGGCTGAGAAAGCCCGGCGCCCCGGGGCATGTTTACCGGCCGTTTACGATCGTCGTTTACGCGCCCCAGACCTCGGACACGTCAGACTGGGCCCCCTTTGATCCATTTCGAAAATGTCGGCCTGCGCTATGGGATGGGACCGGAGATCCTCCGCGACCTGACCTTCGACCTGCCGAAGGGATCCTTCCAGTTCCTGACCGGGCCGTCGGGCGCCGGCAAGACGACGCTTCTGCGCCTGCTCTTCATGTCGCTGCAGCCGACGCGCGGACTGATCAAGAGCTTCGGCCGCGACATCACCAGCATACCCCGCAATGAGCTGCCGATGCTGCGCCGTCGCGTCGGCATCGTCTTTCAGGATTTCCGCCTGCTCGACCACCTGACGACCTATGAGAACGTGGCGCTTCCCTTGCGCGTACGCGGCAAGGCCGAGCAGACCTACAAGCAGGATGTCATCGAACTCTTGAAATGGGTGGGCCTCGGCGAGCGCATCAATGTGCTGCCGCCAGTGCTCTCGGGCGGCGAGAAGCAGCGCGTGGCGATCGCCCGCGCTCTGATCGACCGGCCGGAAATCCTGCTCGCCGACGAGCCGACGGGCAATGTAGACCCGCCGATGGCGCGCAGGCTCTTGAGCCTTTTCCTGGAACTCAACCGTCTCGGCACCGCGGTGGTGATCGCCACCCACGATCTCGCATTGATGGACCAGGTGGATGCGCGCCGGATGATCCTGACCGACGGGCGGCTCGACATCTATGAATGAGATCACCCAGAACCCCAATCAGAACGCTAACCAGACCCCTGGTCAGAAGAAGCGCCGCGTCGAGATGACGGTGAGGCCAACAGGCCCGATCCTGCCGCCATCCAACATCCAGGGCAATGCGCTGATGGTGGTGATCGCCATCATGGCCTTCCTCGCCTGCCTGACGCTGGGCGGCGTTTCCATGGTCCGCGCCACGGCCGCCGGCTGGCAAAGCCAGATCTCTCGCGAGATCACCATCCAGATCAAACCCGAAGAAGGCCTCGACATGGGGGCCGCCCTCGTCAAGGCGCGCGATCTGGCGCTCACCTTCGTTGGAACCCGCGACGGCCAGATCATGGACGACGGAGCGACCGCGCGCCTGCTCGAACCCTGGCTCGGCACGGGGCTCAACCTCGAAGACCTCCCCGTTCCTCGGCTAATCGTCATTACCATCGACGAGACCAATCCGCCCGACTTCGACGCCATGCGCGCGCTCCTGAATGAAGAAGTGCCACAGGCCTTCCTCGACGATCACCGCACCTGGGTGGACCGGTTGGTGCAGATGGCGCGCACGACGGTGCTGATCGGCTCGGGCATCCTGATCCTCGTCTTCACGGCCATGGTGCTGACGGTGGTTTTTGCGACGCGCGGCGCTTTGTCAGGCAACCGCCACATCATCGAAGTGCTGCATTTCGTCGGCGCCGAGGGCAGCTTCGTCGCCCAGGAATTTCAGAAACACTTTCTGAAGATCAGCATGAAGGGCGCCGCCGTCGGGGCGGTGCTGGCAGCAAGCTTTTTTGCGCTTGCCAGTTTCTGGCAAAGCCGGTCGCTGGCAACCCCGGAAAGCGACCAGGCGACGGCACTGTTTGGCACCTTCACGATCGGCTGGGGCGGCTATCTCGGCATCTTCGCGACGATGATCGTGATTGCGCTTCTGACCACCATTACCGCGCGCCTGACGGTCATGCGCACGATCTATGAAATCGATCTCATTCGCTCCGATCCGGCCCGCACGGACGGCCTTCTCGACGATTGACGAAATCTCGCATGTTGACTTGCCTTAAAGCCGCCTGTTCGCTGTGGGAAATCCCGGCTATTCACGGGCTATGAGCATGGATCGGATGACCTCGAATCAACCGCTGCGTGACGGCGGCCGCCCTCCTTCCGGAGACGGCCTCTTTGCGCGCAAAGGCCTGATACGCCGGGCTTTGCGCTATGGCGGGATGCTGGTGATCCTCAGCGCCGCGGTGCTGGTGGCCGGTTTTCTGATCTTCGCTGATTCGGTGAGTAACATGCGGCCACCCGAGACGGTGAAGGCGGATGCGATCGTCGTTCTGACCGGAGGTTACCAGCGCATCGAGCAGGCGATCGATCTTCTGAAGCGCGGCTACGGCGAAAGACTTCTGATCTCGGGGGTCAATCCCTCGACCACCGCAGGGCAGATCCGCAAGGCGACGCGCACCTCGCCTGACATCTTCGAATGCTGCGTCGACATCGGTTACGCCGCGATCGACACGATCGGCAATGCCAACGAGACGGCGATCTGGATCCGCGACAAGGGCTATCGCTCCATCCTGGTCGTCACCAGCAACTACCATCTTTCACGCAGCCTGATGGAGTTGCGCCGCAGCGATCCGGAGACCGAATTCATCGGCTATCCCGTGGTCAATGCCGATCTAAAGACGCGCGCTTGGTACAGCGAGCCGGATGCGATGCGCACCATGCTGGCCGAATACGGAAAGACGGTGATTGCCTATGTTAGGGGCGTGACCGGATGGAGCCGGGATCAGGGCCTGCGCCCGGACGGCGAAATCACCGAATCTGGACGCACATCCTGACCAGCAAGAAGAAGCTAGCGCTTTTGCTGGCGGGACTTTTGCTCTAATGACGGTTTCGCCCGCCCTCGAGAGCTCCAGATCATGATTGCCCTGCGTTCCATCATCTTCAACATCGCCTTTTACGCGAACATCATCATCCGGATGATCGTGCTGTTTCCGATCTACTTCCTCTTGCCGCGCAAGAAGGCCTTCTTCGTGCCGAAGGACTGGGCGCGCGCCAATCACTGGCTGATGGAGAAGATCGTCGGCACGACGTTTACGGTCGAGGGGCTGGAGAACATTCCGAAGAACGGCGGCTACATCCTGGCGCCGAAGCACCAGTCCTTCTGGGACACCTATGCGCTGCTGCCCTGGCTGGATGATCCGGTCTATATCCTGAAGCGGGAACTGATGTGGATCCCGGTCTTCGGCTGGTATGTCGCCAAGCAGCGGATGATCCCGGTCAATCGCGGCGCCAAGGGCAAGGTCATGGCGCAGGTCATCGAGCGGACCAAGGTGGAAATGGCCAATGGCCGACAACTGATCATCTATCCCGAGGGCACCCGCCGTCCGCCGGGTGCGCCGCCGGAATACAAATATGGCATCGCCCGTCTCTACCGCGACATCAACGTGCCCGTCGTGCCCGTCGCCATGCATCCCGGCCTCTTCTGGCCGCGCCGCAAGTTCCTACGCTTTCCGGGTCACTTCGTCGTCCGCATCCTGCCGCCGATCGAGCCGGGTCTCGATCCCGATGTCATGCAGGCAACCCTGATGGAACGCCTGGAGGCGGCAAGCGACGAATTGCTGATCAAGACGGCCAAGGACAACCCGCATCTGCCGCTGCCTCCCACGGCCGTGAACAGGCTGAAGGAACTCGGAGCACTCTGAACGCATTCAACACGGGAATACGTGTGGGGCTTCAGGCTCCGTTCGCGGTGATGGCGGAAGCCACGCTCTCGAGCCAGTGGTCACGGATGCCGATTTCCCTGAGATGGGCGACGGTGTTGGCGACATAGACCGGATTGGGACCCGAGCGACCGACGGCGCCCTCGACGATCTGCGCCGCCTCCTCGACCGTGACGGCGCCTGCATATTGCGGGTGGGCCCGGTCGATCACGTAGGTGAGTGCCCTTACGGAGCGGCCGTCGGCCAACGTGGTGCGGACGTGGCGCTCAAGATAGACGCTGGTGACGAGTTCGCGTTCGCGCAGATAGTCAACGGTGGATTGCCACGAAGATGGCGCGACACGGAACGCGACGCCCTTGCAGGAGCCGCCCCGGTCGAGCCCGAGGACCAGTCCAGGGCGCTCTTCGGTTCCGCGGTGAACATAGGAGCGGACACAGAGGGAACGACGATAGCCGCCGAGCCGGGCAAGCACTCTTTCTTCATAGGGAAAGCCCGGATTCCACATCAGCGATCCGTAGCCAAAGACCCAAAATTCGTCCATATCGCACGCCAATCCAAGACACGTGAAGTGATCGCAACGAGGAGCATCCCATGGCCATGTCGACCGCGCCGGAAAGCACGATCAGCCGAAAGGTTGTCCGGCTCGGCGTTTTGATCGTCCTCGTCATCGCTGTCTATAGTGTCGGCTGGTATTTTGCTGCGGAATTTCTGAAGAAACGCATTCTGACCTTCTTCGGCGGCGGAAATCCGGCAGGCGTGACCGCAACCTGCGAGGATGCGACGCTTGGCGGCTATCCTTTCCGCTTCCGGCTGAATTGCACGCGACTTGCCTTCGACGATCACTTCCAGGGTGTGGCCGCCTCCTTCGGCCCGATGCGCGCCGCAGCCCAGATCTACAATCCTGGCCATATCGTCTGGGAACTGGACGGGCCGGCGGAAATCCGCTCGGCACTCGGCTTCAACACGGCGCTGGACTGGACCAACATGCAGTCGAGCTTCCGCATCGGACTATCAGGCCTGTCGCGCAGTTCGCTGATGATGGAAGGGCTCAGCGCGACGGTCACCTCCACCGTGTCGAACCTGCAGGTGCAGATGACGGCGCCGAGCGCCCAGTCGCATGTCCGCCAGAACGAAGGCAATCTCGACTACGCGACGCTGGTGCGCGATGTCTCGGTCTCGATCGACGGCACCCAGATCGCGCTTCCACCCGTGGCGGCGAGCCTCGACGCCACCTTTGCCGACAAGGGCGGATTGCTCGATCCGCGTGTGGCACAGGAGCAGAAGCTCTACGGCACGAGGGGCGAAATTCGTCGCATGGTGATCGACATGGGTGAAGGCCGCGTCCTGACGCTGAGTGGCCCCTTCGAGGTGGGTGAGGACGGCCTGATCTCCGGGCGGATCAAGTTGCAGGTCGAGCAAATCCGTGCCTGGCGCGATGCTGTGAAGACGGCTTATCCCGAGCAATCAGACATGATCGACAATGTCGCCAACGTGCTGCGGGCACTCGCCTTCGGCCGCGACGACAGCGAAGCCGAGATCACCATCCAGAATGGCGTGGCATCGCTCGGCTTCATCCCGCTTGGACAGATCCCGCCCCTCTGAGGCGGCGGGATTGGCTCACTTGTCGAGCGCGTGACGGCCGAAGTCCGGCACATCGACATCCTGGCCTGCCTGGACGATCGAGCGGCGGATGGTGCGGGTGCGCGAGAAGAGTTCGAACAGCTTGTCGCCCTCGCCCCAACGGATCGCCCGCTGTAGATAGGCGAGATCCTCCGAAAACCGTGCCAGCATTTCGAGGATCGCATCCTTGTTGTGCAGGCAGACATCCCGCCACATGGTCGGATCGGAAGCGGCCAGACGGGTGAAGTCGCGGAAACCCGAAGCGGAATACTTGATGACTTCCGATTCCGTCACGGCCTCCAGATCGTCCGCCGTGCCGACGATGTTGTAGGCGATGATATGCGGCAGATGCGAGACGATGGCCAGCACCTTGTCGTGGTGCTGCGCATCCATCTCGTCACACATCGATCCCAGCGCCTCCCAGAAGCCGCGCAGACGGGCCATCGCCTGCGCGTCCGTACCTTCGAGCGGCGTGAAGATGCACCAGCGCCCCTTGAACAGGCCGGGAAAACCGGCGTCGGGACCGGACTTCTCCGTACCCGCCAGCGGATGACCGGGAATGAAATGCACACCGTCTGGCATATGCGGCGCCATCTGCGCGATGACGGATGCCTTGGTCGAGCCGACATCAGTGACGATGGCGCCCAGCTTCAGGTTGGGCGCGATCTGTTTGGCGACCGCTTCCGAAGCGCCGACGGGAACGGAGACGATGACGAGATCGGCATCCTTGACCGCCTCGGCGGCAGACCCGACATAAGCAGTACCGAGCTCCAGTTCTTCTGCCCGCTTCAGCGTCTCGGCGCTGCGGGTCGAGATGACGACCTCTTTAGCCAGCCCGAGCTTCTTCACGTCGCGGGCAATCGACGAGCCGATGAGGCCGATACCGATCAGGGCGATGCGGTCGAACAGGATTTCAGACATCAGGTGCGTTCCATGAATTCGGTGAGGGCAGTGATGACGCCGGTATTGGCCTCCTCGCTGCCGATCGTCATGCGGAGTGCATTGGGAAAACCATAGGACGAGACGGCGCGCAAGACGAAGCCGCACGAAGTCAGGAAGGCATCGGCATCAGACGCGCGCTTTCCGTCCTGGTCAGGGAAGTGGATCAGGATGAAATTGGTGACCGAGGGCGTGACCTCGAGGCCAAGGGCGGTGAGCGCTTCCGAGACCCGGGCGAGCCAGACCTGGTTATGCTCGACGGCTTTCGCCACATGCGCCTGGTCGTGCATGGCGGCAGCCCCGGCGAGAAGTGCCGGCGTGTTGATGTTGAACGGCCCGCGCACCCGGTTCAGCGTGTCGATGATCTCGGCGGGGCCATAGATCCAGCCGATGCGCAGAGCAGCCAGCCCGTAGACCTTGGCGAAGGTCCGGGTCATCACAACGTTGCGGTTGGCAGACACGAGCGCGATACCGGCCTCATAATCGTTTCGGCGGACATATTCCGCATAGGCGGCGTCGAGCACGAGGATGACATGCGCCGGCAAGGCCGCATGCAGTCGCTTGATCTCGGCATAGGGCACATAGGTGCCAGTCGGATTGCCGGGATTGGTGAGGAAGACGATTTTCGTCCGCTCGGTCACGGCGGCAAGGATTGCATCCACGTCGACGCGCCGATCGGCTTCCTTGACCGTCACGGGCGTGCCGCCGGCCGCCAGGATCTGGATCCGATAGAGCAGGAAGCCATGTTCGGTGATGATGGCTTCGTCGCCGGGCCCGACATAGATGTTGGCGAGCAGGGCCAGCAACTCGCCCGAACCATTGCCGCAGAGGATGTTGGCCGGGTTCAGCCCATGCACCTCGGCGATCGCAGCACGCAGCACGCGCGCCTGTCCGTCAGGATAGATCTCGAGCGTTTCGGCCGCCATGCGGAAGGCGTCCATGGCCTTCGGGCTTGGACCAACCGGCGTTTCATTGGACGACAACTTGAAGACGCGGGAAACCCCGCCCGCATGGTCCTTGCCAGGAACATAGGCGGCGATCTCCATGACCCCGGCACGGGGTGTCGGCTTCGTCGAGGCGTTCATGAGGCGCATTCCCGGCCATTGGATGGCAAGAGGCCACCCCTTCACATGGGATTGGGATTACTGCGGAAAACGCGCTTTGTCGAGGCGGGCGAGCGCCGCAGCCTGTCCAGGGGACGCCCGACACTCTCCGCTTTTCAGACCTCGGGAGACCGATTGCGGGTCGTCGGCACGCCCTGCGGTGCGAGCACCGGCGCAAAGACGCGGCGGGAGGCACGCGCGGCAACGGGCAGTCCCTGATAGAGCCGTTTCTGCGCCTCGACGACGATGACGCCGGAAAAGGCCGGCCAGAGTACCTTACCAAGCCGCTCGAAGCCTCGGCGAAGGCGGAGGACTGCACGGATCTTCGACGGCGGGAAGAACAAGGCCTCTGCCGAGGCACCGGGTGTGAAGTTGGTCTCGCGCAGCAGCGCCGTGAGCTGGCCACGCGAATAGGGCCGGCCCGAACCGAAGGGCGTGTGCTCCATGCGCGCCCAGACGCCACGACGGTTGGGCACGACGATGACGAGGCGGCCGCCGGGGGCGAGCACCCGCCAGACCTCCTTCAAGGTCTCCCGCGGGTTCTCGGCGAATTCGAGTGAATGAACCATGAGGACGCGATCGACCGAACTATCAGGGAGAGGCAACTCCTCGTCGAAGACGAGCGTCGTGGCCGAGGGCTCGCCGACCGGCCAATTCACCGCTCCCTGCCCCGCCGGCATGAAGGCCATGGTGCGCTCGGTGTCGGCACGGAAGCGTTCGAGAAAGGGAATACAGTAACCAAGGCCGACAAGCCGCTCCTGTGGCAGGCGCGCCCAGACCGAGGATATTGCCAGCGCGACCGACTGCTCCGCCACTCGGCCGAGCATCGTATAATAAAACTGCCTCAGATCCACGATATCGACATGCATGAACTTATTGTTAGCAGCCCATCCTTGGACTTCAAGCTGCAAGAGGATACATTCGCGCCAACGAGGCGGGACATAAAAAAGCGGGTCAACAATGAAATCACTGCAGATCGAGGTATTCCTCTGCCGAAGTGACAACTTCGGCGTCCTCCTCCATTGCCCGGAAACCGGCGAGACGGCGTCGATCGACGCACCGGAACTCGATCCGATCGTGGCGGCCGCGGAGAAGCGGGGCTGGACGATCACCCATGTCTTCACGACCCACCACCACGGTGACCATGTCGATGCCAATCTGGCACTGAAGGAAAAATACGGCTGCGAGATCATCGGCCCGCGCAACGAGGCGGCGGCGATTCCCGGCATCGACCGGACTGTGGGCGACGGCGACGAGTTCACCTTCGCCAAGCGGCCGGTGCGGGTGATCGAGACGCCGGGCCACACTGCGGGGCATATTTGCTACTACCTGCCCGAGGATATGCTGCTCTTTGCCGCCGACACGCTCTTCGCCCTTGGCTGTGGGCGCCTCTTCGAACGATCCGCGCTCGACATGTGGCATTCCCTGCAGAAGCTTGCGGCGCTGCCCGACGAGACCATCGTCTATTTCGGCCATGAATACACACTCTCGAATGCCCGTTTCGCACTGACGGTCGATCCGGAGAATGCCCGGCTCAGATCCCGCGTCGAACTGATCGAAATGCAGCGCAAGCGTGGCGATTTCACCATTCCGACGACGATCGGACTGGAGAAGGAAACCAATCCCTTCCTGCGCGCCGGCGACCCGGATATCCGCCGCACGCTCGGCATGGAGGGCGCGACGAATGATGAGGTCTTCGCGGAAATCCGCAAGCGCAAGGACTCCTTCTGATGCAGGCAGCAGATATCATCGAAACCCTCGGCATGCAGCGCCATCCCGAGGGCGGCTGGTATGTGGAAACCTATCGGGACGAACACGGCGGGCCCCGCGGCCATTCGACGGCGATCTACTATCTCCTGCAGGCCGGCGAACGGTCTCACTGGCACAAGGTCAAGGATGCCGCCGAGGCCTGGCACTACTATGCCGGTGCGCCGCTTGCCCTGCGCCGTTCGAAGGACGGCGTGACGCAGGAGACGGTCGTGCTGGGGCTCGATCTCGCGGCCGGTCAGCGTCCTCAGGCAATCATTGATGCCGATGAGTGGCAGGCGGCGGAAAGTCTCGGCGAATTCACGCTGGTCGGCTGTACCGTAGCGCCCGGCTTCGACTTTTCCGCCTTCGAAATGGCGCCGCCAGGCTGGGCACCGGGCGCATAAGCCCGCGATTCAGACCTCGGACAGCGTCACCGTCAGGATCACCTGCGCTGCATAATAGGTCATCCAGACGAAGTAGGCGGCCATGCCATCGATCGGGTGATCGGGGCCTGTCCAGTATTTCCGGATCGTCAGCACGATGTCCGAGAGGATGAAGAGCGTTGCGCCGACAAAGGCGACCGGATTGGCGAGACCGAGCGTCAGCCAGACCAGGACCATGAACAAGAAGACATAAATGCCTATGGGCAGCGCCAATCGTCCGGCAGGCTTCCAGATGCGCATAAGTACGCCGAAGGTCAGGATCGCGACAAGCGCGCCGGCGATCACCCGCCAGGGTTCGGCAAAGGCGATCTCCAGGTCGGTAAGGGTCGCGAGCAAGGCCACATAGGCGATATGAGCCGAGAGAAAGGCGGCGACACCACCGACAAAGGCTCGGTCTCCTTCAAAGGCGAGTGACCAGTCGCCAAGGGCTCCGAACAAAAGGGCGGCAATCAGCAGCGGATGGGCGCCGACGGCATAGGCATAGAGGGCGAGCAGCAGGACAGGCAACGTCTTCCAGACGGCCCGGAACACGGTTTTCTCTCGCGGCAGGATCCAGAGATAGCTGGTACCGAGCGCCACCGAAAGCCAGAGGATGCCGGTCGCAGTGGCCATTCAATCTCCCGTCAGGTCGCGCGCTCCGATTTGCGGAAAACCATATCGCGAGCCGCGAGCACAGCGCCACCTGTGATAAGCAGGCATGAAAGGCCAATTCTGACGCTAATCTCGCCAAAGCCAAAAATAATCAGGATCAGCGTGGACAGAAGCGGCGCGGCATAGCTGGAAACGCCGAGGATCTGGATGTCGCCGTTCTTCACCCCATAGTCCCAAACATAGAAGGCAAGCCCGACCGGAAGCAGCCCGAGCCCGATCACCGCGGCCCATTGCGCCGTCGTATCCGGCCAGACGGTGGTTTCGAGCGCGAGATGGCAGAGAAGTGAAAGAGCCGATGTCGCAAGGCAGAAGCCGGTGACGACATCGGTCGACACCGTCTCGAACTTGCGGCTGACAAGCGAATAGGCGGCCCAGGTGAAGGCACAGAGCAAGGCGGTGAAATAGCCGAGGCTATAGGCCGGGTCGAAAGCGAAACCGTTCTTGCCGACAATGAGCGCAGTACCGGCGAGACCGCACAGCGCACCGACGATATGGTGCCAACCGAGCCTTTCGCCCGGCAGGAGCGCCGAGCCGACGACGATCAGGAGCGGCCAGAGATAGGCGATCAGACCGGCCTCGACGGCCGGCGCATTCCGGAGTGCGGTGAAATAGAGAAAATGATAGCCGAAGAGGCCACCGACGCCGGCGAGCCAGACCTTTGGCGGCTGGCGCAGCTCCTTCAACCGCTCCGGCCGGGCGATGAACATGAAGATGCCGGGAAGACTGCCGATCGCAAAGGTGATGGCCGAAAGCTGGAAGGGCGGCATGGTGCCGGAAGCCGCTGTCATCAGCGCGAGGAAGGACCACATCAGGATCGCGGTGAACCCGATCAGCGTTGCCTTGGTCTTCATGAAATCCCCTGATGCGGGGCTCGCCCGCTCAAACTAGCCGTCGAACTTTTCTGCTGTCACATGCACGGTTCCGTAGCGGGTCGGGATTCTCGCATAGACAGGTGCATATAGCTGCAGCGTCGCAGTCTTGGCAAACCAGATCTCCATGCCGGTCACCGACTTCAGATACTCGATGTCCTTGCGGCCCTGGCGATATCCGGACTTCGGCACGTAGCGAACCGAACAGACGATGGCCTCGCCCTTGGCACGGCCGGCGGAGAAGGTCTCGGAGCGGTTCGGGGAGAGAACGAGATCCATCCGGCTTTCGCCGTCATAGACGGGCAGTATCTGGCCGCAGACATCGGCATTGCCGGGGATGAGGAGAGCACCGATTGGATCAAGCACCGACTTCAGGTCACCCGGCTGGACGGGCACCCAGGTGTCCGGCTTCGGCCGCTCCGGCGTGACCCTGGTTTCCACCACATTGCCACCGGCAAAAAGCACCTCGTAGGTATGTTTCCGCTTGCCGCTCTTGTAGTCGAGCACATAGCGCTCCGGGTTCATGCTCCCGCCGGACATGCGCCCGGACACGCTGCTGTCGGCAGACACCTCGCGCACGATGTCCACGAGGCTCGACGAATGGAACTGGCCGGAAATGGTATAACGGTCGTTTTTGACGGCCGTCTGAAAGGTCATGCGCGCAATCGGCAAGACACCGAGAGAAACCTTGTAGGATGTGTCGTAGCGATAATCGGCAGCCCCGGCACCACCGGCGGCAAGGACGAGGAAGGCGGTAAGGAAGCCGGTCGGACGCAAATGCCATCTCCATCATGGGAATGCCGGCGGGCCGGCGTCTAGAACATGCAGTCTCGCCGTGGACTGTGGCAAGAAAATATCCTACACCCGGTCTGCCGCCCGGAAAATCCAAGGTTTGGCTTGACGCGCCGGTTCTCACTGACTATAGAACCGCAACTTTCCAATCAGACGCTGTTGGATTGCCTCGCCGGCATTTGGCCGGAAGCGATGCGATGGCCTAGAAAAACAATAGGTGTACCATGTCCCGCAGTTGCGAATTGACCGGCAAGGGCGTCCAGTCGGGCAACAACGTGAGCCACGCGAACAACAAGACCAAGCGCCGGTTCCTTCCGAACCTGTGCGACGTCACGCTGATCTCGGACGCTCTGAACCAGCGCTTCCGCCTGCGCGTTTCGGCTGCTGCCCTGCGCACGGTCGAGCATCGCGGTGGTCTCGATGCTTTCCTGATCAAGGCTTCCGAAACCGAACTGAGCATGCGCGCTCGTCTGCTGCGTCGCCAGATCGTCAAGAAGACCGCCGAAGCCGCTTAATAGCGTCATCCGGCCAGACTTTCGAAAGGCTTGACCGGCACGCCGGGCAAGCCTTTTCGTTTGGGGTATCCTGAGAGGCGAGAGCCTCGCATACCGCCCTACCCTTACATTTTTGTCCCTCCAACTGGTGGCATCACCCAGGATAAAAAAATGCTGAACAAGCGCTATTTCTTTGCCTACAGTCTGCTGATGACGACAATCGTCGTCGCCTCGAACTTCCTCGTCCAGCACCCGGTCAACGGCGTTCTGGCCGGCATTAATCTCGCCGACCTCCTGACCTTTGGCGCCTTCACCTATCCGATCGCCTTCCTCGTCACCGACCTGACCAACCGTCAGTTCGGCCCTCAGGTTGCGCGCCGCGTCGTTCTCGTCGGCTTCATCGCAGGTGTTCTCCTGTCGATCCTGCTGGCCACGCCGCGCATTGCGATCGCATCGGGCTCGGCCTTCCTCGTCGGCCAGCTGCTCGACATCTCGGTTTTCAACAGGCTGCGCCAGCAGACCTGGTGGAAGGCACCGCTGATGGGCTCGCTGATCGGCTCCGTGCTGGACACGATCATCTTCTTCTCGCTGTCCTTCGCGCCCGTCTTCGGCTTCATCGGCCCGAACGACGACTTCGCGATTGCCGCAGCCCCTATCCTAGGCGTGATGTCGACAGAAGCACCACGCTGGATCTCCTGGGCGATCGCCGACTTCGGCGTGAAGATGCTGATCGGTTTCATCATGCTCCTGCCCTACGGCGCGCTGATGAGTGTCGTTCGCCCCATGCCGACAGCCTCGCGCACGGCCTGACGGCAGCGAAACCAAACGATCAAAGACAGCCTCGTGAAACCGGGGCTGTTTCGTTTTCTAGGGGTGAAGACGTCAGGACTGAGGCGCGGAGAGCCGGAATTCCAGCATCAAGTTCCGCTGCAGGATCGAATGGTTGTCGTCGGAGACGACGATCAGCCGAACGGAGCCGTCGGGCTCGGGGATGGCGTCGATGCCTTCCATATTGTCGATCTGGGATCGGTAATTGGCCTCGAACAGGATCTCGCCATCGACAACAGCATCCGGTCGAATGCTGCCCCCGTCGACGCGGCGCAAACGCATTCCCACACCTCTGGCGATGGTGAAGCGGCGCTCGAGCAGCAGCAGATCCCCATCCGGCAGGAAAGTCGCATCGGTGATGTCGAAACCGTCACGCGGACGCACTCGAAATTCGCCGGCAAGCGGACCACCGAGGATCGCCGCATAGATATTGCCGTTGTCGTCGAAGCTCTTTTCGGAAATCGCCACCAGCGCCCCGCCGAGCGGTCCGTCCTTTTCGGCGATCACCAGCGCCTCCAAACCGCCATTGCTGCGCAGGACGTCGAGATCGAAGGGGAAGGCGAGCGGTTCAGACGGCACTGCCTTGCCAAGGTCGGACAGAGGAGCGTAGGACACGACGCGGTGACGCTGTTCGAAACCCACTAAGGCACTGTTGCCATCGACGGCAAGGCTTTCCGCATCGACAAAGAACTTGCTCGGGCTCTCTTGCCCGGACGCGTCCAGCAACGGCGCAAGTTTGACGGCGTCGACACCAGCGAGTCGGCCCTCGGCATCGCGCCTGATCTCTCCCTCGATCCAGTAGCCCGTGTCGAACACGCCGAGGAAGCGGCTGTCGTCCAGGAACCGGATCGACGAGAAGGCGCCGAACAGCGGCTCGGATGAGGACAGCTCGACACCGCCGAGGAATGTCAGTCCGGGCGCGATGGTCGGATTGCCGCCGAGTTCAGTGAACATGTCGCTGTCGACCGGGATGGACAAGGTCTGACCAGGCGGGATGACCGAAGGCGTACAGGCGGAGAGCGCAAGCAGGCCTGCCAGCGCAGAGCTCAGGCCAAGACGCCGCCGATAGGTCGATCGCTCAGGCACGCAGGCGCGCCCGGCCGGTGCCACCGGAGGGCTTTTCCTCGAAGAGCGAGGCGAGCTGTTCGGTCATGGCGCCGGCCAGTTCGTCAGCGTCCACGATGGTGACAGCGCGGCGATAGTAGCGCGTGACATCGTGGCCGATGCCGATCGCCAGAAGCTCAACCGGAGACCGCGTCTCGATCTGCTCGATGACGGCGCGCAGATGGCGCTCGAGATAGTTGCCCGGGTTCACCGACAGCGTCGAATCGTCGACCGGAGCACCATCCGAGATCATCATCAGGATCTTGCGCTGCTCGCGCCGCCCGATCAGGCGGTTATGCGCCCACATCAGCGCTTCGCCGTCGATGTTTTCCTTGAGCAGGCCCTCGCGCATCATCAGGCCGAGATTGCGGCGCGACCGGCGCCAAGGGGCGTCGGCAGACTTGTAGATGATGTGGCGCAAATCGTTGAGGCGGCCGGGCGCTGGCGGCTTGCCGCTCGCAAGCCACTTCTCTCGGCCCTGTCCGCCCTTCCAGGCCTTGGTGGTGAAGCCGAGGATCTCGACCTTGACGCCGCAGCGCTCGAGCGTGCGGGCAAGGATGTCGGCACAGGAGGCGGCAACCGTGATCGGACGGCCGCGCATCGAGCCGGAATTGTCGATGACCAGCGTCACGACGGTATCGCGGAACTTGGTGTCCTTCTCCTTCTTGAAGGAGAGCGGCTGCATGGGGTCGATGATCAGGCGGGTGAGACGCGCCGGATCAAGATAACCTTCTTCCAGATCGAAGTCCCAGGAGCGGTTCTGCTGCGCCATCAGGCGGCGCTGCAGGCGGTTTGCGAGCCGGCCCACGGCACCCTGCAGGTGCGCGAGCTGCTTGTCGAGGAAAGCGCGCAGGCGCTCGAGCTCGGCCTCATCGCAAAGCTCTTCAGCCGTGATCTCCTCGTCGAATTCCTGGGTGAAGATCTTGTAGTCGACCTTCTCGTTGAAATCGTCGAACGGGGTCGCCGGACGGCGCATTTCGCCGGGCGTCTCGCTGTCGTCGTCGCCCTCGTCCGACATCTCCTCTTCGGAGATTTCGGCACCGTCCATCTCGCCGTCGTCGAGCTGTTCCTGCGAGGCTTCGCTTTCTTCCGCAGGCGCGGAATCCTGACCGGCTTCGTCTTCGGACGTTTCTTGGTCCTGCTCGCCGCTGCGCGGCTGCTCCTCGTCGGTGGACTGCTCGTCCTCGCTCTGCTCCTGATCGTCGCCCATGTCCTCTGCCATGTCCATGGCCGACAGCATGTGGCGGATCACGCGGGAAAAGGCCTGCTGGTCTTCGATGACGGACGAGAGATTGTCGAGGTCGGCACCGGCCTTGTCCTCGATGAAGGGACGCCAGAGATCAAGCACCTTGCCGGCCGTTTCCGGCGCCTTCTGGCCGGTGAGCTTTTCGCGCACCAGCATGGCGACGGCCTCGCCGATCGGCGCATCTTCCTGCCGGCTGATCGTCGAGAAATTCGCTTTCGCGTATTTCTCGGTGTTCATCGACTGGATGTTGGAGGCCACGCCTGGCATGCGCAGCGACCCGAGCGATTCCACACGAGCCTGTTCGACCGCATCGAAGATGGCGCGGGCATCTGTGCCCTGCGGTGCCAGTGCCGCATGGACCTTCTGGTCGTGGCAGGCGAGCCTGAGGGCCATGGAATCGCCAAGACCGCGGGTCACGGCGAGCTCATGGGCGGTCGGACGCTTGGAGAGTTCCGGCAGGCGAATGCGCTCGCCGGCAAGACCAGGACGCTCGTTGGCGAAGGCGACCTCGACCTGCGGATCACCCGCAATCGAACGGACGCAGCCCGTGATGGCCCGGCGCATCGGTTCCGTGTCTACTCCACCGCCGGCTCTCGCCTTCGAATTGTCGCCGCGCCCTGCCATGCTTCTCAGTCCTTATGCGCCGAGTACGATATTGGCCGCACTTTCCTTGAGTTCCACGCCGAAGGCGCGCTGATACTGCTCGGCCACCAACGTCCGCTCAAGTTCATCACACTTGTTGAGGAAGGTGACGCGGAAGGCGAAGGCGACATCGCCGAAGATCTCGGCGTTCTCGGCCCAGGTGATGACTGTACGCGGGCTCATGACGGTCGAAAGATCGCCGTTGACGAAGGCGGCACGTGTCAGGTCTGCAAGGCGGACCATGCGCGAAACGGTGTCGCGACCTTCGGCGGTCGAGCCGAAGCTCTTCACCTTGGCGCAGACGATATCGACTTCCTTGTCATGCGGCAGATAGTTCAGCGTCGTCACGATCGACCAGCGGTCCATCTGCGCCTGGTTGATCTGCTGCGTGCCGTGATAGAGGCCCGTCGTGTCGCCGAGGCCAACCGTGTTGGCGGTCGCGAAGATGCGGAAGGCGGGATGCGGGCGGATGACGCGGCTCTGGTCGAGCAGCGTCAGGCGGCCGGCCGATTCCAGCACGCGCTGGATGACGAACATAACATCCGGGCGGCCTGCGTCGTATTCGTCGAAGACGAGCGCGACATTGTGCTGATAGGCCCAGGGCAGGATGCCGTCCTTGAATTCGGTGATCTGCTTGCCGTCCTTGAGGACGATGGCGTCCTTGCCGACGAGATCGATACGGCTGACATGGCTGTCGAGGTTGACGCGCACGCAAGGCCAGTTGAGGCGGGCCGCAACCTGCTCGATATGGGTGGACTTGCCCGTGCCGTGGAAGCCGGAGACCATGACGCGGCGGTTATGCGCAAAACCGGCGAGGATGGCGAGCGTGGTTTCACGGTCGAAAAGATAGTCCGGATCGAGGTCCGGCACATAGGCGTCACCCTTGGAATAGGCCGGCACCCGGATGTCACTGTCGATACCAAACACTTCGCGCACCGACACGGTGGTGTCGGGGAGATTGGTAATATCAAGATCAATTTTGCTCATCGTTTCTCCATGCCGGGCGCCACCGACCGGCCGCATCTCATCGCTGCTGTGTGTTCGGATTAACAGAAACCGGCCTGCTTTAACAATTTGTAGGCTTCAATAACAGCGCGAAAACGCTCTTCCGAAGCCCTGTCTCCGCCATTTGCGTCGGGATGGTGTTTTTTTACAAGCTCCTTGTAGCGGGTCTTGATGTCGGTCGGCGTGGAGCTGACGGTAAGTCCAAGCGTATCAAGCGCTTTTGCCTCAAGGGCCTTGAGTTTTCGATCCGCCGCCTGATAGCGCGACGCACCGCCGCGGCCTTGCTGCACGAAGCCGAACGGGTCCTTCATGCGCGCCTGTGACGCAGCCGAACCGGAACGCATGGTGGAGTGAAGCGGGCTCGCCTTCGCCGCCTTGTTGACTCCCACGGTCCAGGTCGGGCGATGACCGGTGATCGCCTCCTTCTGGTAACGCGCGATCTCGGTGTCCGAGAGGCCGGAGAAGTAGTTATAGCCCTTGTTGTAGTCCTTCACGTGCTCGAAGCAGAACAGGAAAAACTGGCCTTCGGCGTGGCGGCCCACGGGTGCGCGATGGGCCCCCGGCTTGTCGCAGCCGTCCCATTGGCACACAGGATTGGATGGTTCGGGCTCCGCTGCCCGCTTTCGCCGGGTACGTATCCCGTCGAAATATTTCGAGTCGAGTTTCATGCGCTAATTATGGGGCTCAGGAAGGGGTCGGACAAGAATTGACAAACCGGTTTGTTGCGCGCTTTGTGGGGCGTTTTGCGAAGCAGCAGAAAGAGGTAAGACCATGTCGGTAAAGAGCCGGATCGAGACCCGTCTGACGGAGGCTTTCAGCCCCGAACGGCTCGTCGTGATCGACGAGAGCCAGCACCATGCCGGCCACCAGCCCGACATCACCGGCACGGGTGAAACACATATGCGTGTTCGCATCGTCGCATCCGCCTTTGAGGGCATGACGCGGCTTGCGCGCCACCGGGCCGTGACCGATCTGCTGAAACCCGAACTGGACGCCGGCCTGCATGCGCTGGCCATCGAGCCCGCCGCCCCCGGCGAGCCCACACGCTGGTAGTTTTCGTCTGAAATCAGACCTCCGGCTCGGCCGCATCGATCGGCCGGATGCGCAGACGCGTGATGCGGTTCTTCTCCCGCTTCAAGACGATGAAGCGCTTGCCGTAGAAGGTAAAGGCCTGGCGCTCCTCGGGGATCGACTTCGACTCGTGGATGACGAGACCGGCAATCGTCGTTGCCTCCTCATCCGGCAGCAGCCAGTCCATGGCACGGTTGAGGTCGCGGATCGGCACGCCGCCATCGACGACGATCGACCCGTCGCTGTCCTGACGCACACCCTGGATCTCCAGATCATGTTCGTCGGAGATATCGCCGACGATCTCCTCCAGGATATCTTCCAGCGTCACCACACCCTGCACTTCACCATATTCGTCGACGACCACGGCGAAATGGGTCTTACGGCGCAGGAAGGCGTTGAGCTGGTCCTTGAGGTTGGTGGTGTCAGGCACGAACCACGGCTTCTGGGCAATCTTGACGATGTCGATGTCCTGCGGCTCGACATTCGGCTCGGCGAGCGCGCGGATCAGATCCTTGGCATGGATCACGCCGATGATGTTGTCGGTCGCGCCACGCCAGACCGGCATGCGGGTGTAAGGACTTTCGAGAATGTTGCGGATCGCGGTTTCCGGCGCCTCGTCGGCATTGACCGCCCGCATGGCCGTGCGATGGATCATGATATCTGACACTTCGAGTTCGCCCAGATCGAGGACACCCCCGAGGCGGTCGCGGTCGGCCTTGATCACCGATCCCTCGCGATGCAGGAGGGCGACTGCGCCGCGCAGTTCCTCATGCGCAGAAAGCATCGACGCTTCGCCGGAGATCGAAACACCGAACATGCCAAGCAGCTTGCGCACGATCCAGTTGACAAGGCTGGAAAGCGGCCCAACCACGGCGACGAACGGGCGAACGAGCGGGGCAACAAACAGCGCGAAACGTTCCGGCGCAGAAATCGCCCAGCTCTTCGGCAGGACTTCCGAGAAGATGACGAGCAGAACGGTCATCAAGAGCGTGGCGATCGCCACGCCGGAATCGCCGAAAAGGCCGAGAAACAGGCTGGTCGTCAGTGACGAGGCGAGAATGTTGACCAGGTTGTTGCCGATCAGCAGAGCGCCGATCAGCCGGTCGCGCCGTTCGATCAGGATGTTGACCACCCCGGCGCGGTCGTCGCCATTGACCTCCAATGTGTGCATGCGCGCACGCGACGTTGCGGTCAGCGCTGTCTCGGAGCCGGAGAAGAAACCAGAACAGCAGATCAACAACAGTATGGCGACCAGCGTCAGCCAATACTCGGCGAGGCCGGCAAGGATTTGCTCGATCATGATGGGCGCATCTCCTCAATGAAACGCTGAACTTCGGATGCCGGCACATCGTCTGCGACGAAGGATTGGCCGAGACCACGGGTGAGGATGAAGGTGAGCTGACCGCTCTTGACCTTCTTGTCCTGGGCGATGGCATCCATCAGGACACCGGTCGGCGGCAATTCGCCGGGGATCTGATCCATGCGCGTTGGCAGGCCGACAGCCTTCAGATGGGCCTCGACGCGATCCGCGAGATCTGGACTGACCAGGTTCATGCGCGCCGAGAAGCGATGCGCAAGCACCATGCCGATCGAGACCCCCTCGCCATGCACGAGCCGGCTGCTGTCATACTGTGTTGCGGCTTCGAGCGCATGCCCGAAGGTGTGGCCGAGGTTGAGCAGAGCACGACGGCCGTTCTCCCGCTCGTCGGCGGCGACCACGTCGGCCTTGGCCTGACAGGAGACGGCGATCGCTTCGATACGGGCCGCACCGCCCGCAAACACCTCGCGCCAGTTCGTCTCCAGCCATTCAAAAAAGTCTGGCTTGTCGATCAGGCCGTATTTTGCCACTTCCGCATAGCCGGCGCGGAATTCTCGCTCCGACAGCGTGTCGAGCACGTCGGTATCGGCGAGCACCAGATCCGGCTGATTGAAGATGCCGACGAGGTTCTTGCCCTGCCGCGCATTGATGCCGGTCTTGCCGCCGACCGAACTGTCGACCTGCGAGAGCAGCGATGTCGGGATCTGCACGAAGCGAACACCACGCCGGACGATTCCGGCCGCAAAACCGGTGAGATCGCCGATAACGCCGCCGCCGAGCGCAATCACCGTGTCGTTGCGCTCGATGCGCGCTTCAAGCAGCACGTCGCAGACCTTGGTGAGATAGTCGAAGCTCTTGGTCTTCTCGCCGGCGGGAAGCGTGACCGAGACTGCCTCGATGCCATCGGTCTGGAGGCTGTCCATCAGGCCGTCGAGATAGCGCGCACCGACATTCTCGTCGGTGACGATGGCCGCACGACGACCCTTGATGCGGGTCGAGATTTCGCCGCCGGCACGCGCCATCAGGCCAGGGCCGATGAGAATGTCATAGGAGCGCTCGCCCAGCGGCACATGCACCAGGCGTTCCGATGTCTCGAGCTTCGTCATTGCGTCTTGTCCTTGCCGAAATGTTCGATCACCGAGGTCAGGACCTCATTGGCGATCACTTCCTTACGCACGTCACGCGACTGGACAGTGATATCCGCCAGTGCATAGATCGGATATCGCTTGTCCATCAGATCCTTCAGCGTCTGCTTCGGGTTCTCGGTCTTCAGCAGGGGCCGGTGATCGCGCTTGTTCACCCGCTCCCAGAGAACGTCGAGATCGGCATTGAGCCACACCGAAAGCCCGCCACGCTCGATCTGCTTGCGGGTCCTCTCGTTGATGAAGGCGCCGCCGCCGGTCGACACGACCCGCGGCCCCGTCCGCAACAGGCGCTTGATGACACGGGTTTCGAGCGCGCGGAACTCCTCTTCGCCATAGGCGGCAAAGAGTTCGGCGATGGTCATCCGCGACACCCGCTCGATCTCCGTATCGGTATCGACGAAGGGCAGACCGAGTTGCTGCGCGACAATCCGACCGATCGCCGACTTGCCGGCCCCCATCAGACCAACGAGAACAAGATTGCGTTTGCCGAGCGCCGTCTTGGCACGCACACCCAGACTGGGAGCAAGGTTGAGGATCGTATCGGTCATCGGCCTGTTCACGACTGTTTCATGACCTATTGACATATAGAGGGCTAGCGTCAAGCCATGGCAGCATTTCCGCAAGGCCTGTCCCGGCCTTGGTAAACTCCATGTTTCTACCTATTTATTCTCGGAACCGATGAAGGACCGACCATGCCCACTCTGTTTCGCTTCCTGTTCATCTGCGGGACCATCGTCGGTCTGGTCTATGTCACCATGTGGTCCTTTGCCGTCTTCGTCGAACCGCGGGAACGCGACGTGACGGTGCGCATTCCTTCCGAGCGGATCAATCCGGTCGAGCAATAGCGGGAAACAGGACATGTCGGATCTGAGCCGGGCTCGCGTCGAAGCCTTTCTGGAAATGCTGAGTGCCGAGCGCGGAGCAGCCCAGAACACGCTCATCTCCTATGAGCGGGACCTCGACGACCTCGCCGATTTTCTTTCCGGCCGCAAGGTGACCCTGGGTGCAGCGACACGGGAAGATCTCGCCGCCTATCTCTCCGATCTCGCGCGACGCGGCTTCCAGCCGACGTCCCAGGCAAGACGCCTGTCGGCGATGCGCCAGTTCTACAAGTTTCTCTATGCGGAAGGGCTGCGAGGCGATGATCCGACCGCGATCCTCGACGCGCCGAAGAAGACCCGCCCCCTGCCCAAGGTGCTGACCGTCGAGGATGTCACGGGGCTTCTGTCGCTCGCCGAGCACGAAGCAAACCTCGAAGGACCGGATCAGGGAGCACGGATCCGGCGACTGGCGCTGATCGAGCTTCTCTATGCGACCGGCATGCGCGTCAGCGAACTCGTCTCTTTGCCGGTGAAGGTGCTGACGCAGGAGGGCCGTTTCCTTCTGGTGCGCGGCAAGGGCAACAAGGAAAGGCTCGTTCCCCTGTCGCGGACGGCGATCGAGGCGCTCGCGCGATACGGTAAAATTCGCGGGGCCGATCCTGTTCACGCGGACAGCCCCTTTCTGTTTCCAGCCGCCAGCAAGGAAGGCCACCTGCCCCGCCAGGTCTTTGCGCGCGACCTCAAGGATCTCGCCATCCGGGCGGGGTTATCGGCGAATGCCGTGTCTCCACATGTTCTGCGACATGCCTTTGCCAGCCACCTTCTCGGCAATGGTGCGGACCTTCGCGCCGTGCAGGAACTGCTCGGCCACAGCGACATTTCAACGACACAAATCTATACGCATGTGCTCGACGAGCGCCTGCAGCAACTGGTGCATACGCATCACCCCCTTGCAAAACAGGCCAAAAACCCCGATTAGGACCGGCAAAGCCGGTTCCTGCGGGCGGCGAGCGCCAGGAACGAACGATCGGAACGGAGTTCATGCACAACTATCTCGACTTCGAAAAGCCCATCTCCGACCTCGAGGCCAAGATCCGCGAACTGAAGAAGATCGCGGAAGAGGACGAGAGCATCGACACCTCGGAAGAGATCAGCCGGCTGGAAAGCCGCGTCGATGAGGCGATGGTGGAGATCTATTCGAAGCTCAACGCCTGGCAGAAGACGCAGGTCGCGCGGCATCCGCAGCGTCCGCATTTCGTCGACTATGCCGAAGCGCTGTTCACAGAATTCACACCGCTGGCCGGTGACCGCAAGTTTGCCGAGGACGCCGCCATCCAGGCCGGCCTCGCCCGCTTCCGCGGCCAGCCTGTCGCCGTGATCGGCCAGGAAAAGGGCAACGACACCAAGTCGCGCATCAAGCACAACTTCGGCAGCCCGCGCCCTGAAGGCTATCGCAAGGCGATCCGCGTCATGGAAATGGCCGACCGCTTCGGCCTGCCAGTCATCACACTGATCGATACGGCCGGCGCCTATCCGGGCGTTGGAGCAGAAGAACGCGGCCAGGCGGAAGCCATTGCCCGCTCCACCGAGATGTGCCTCGGCCTCAAGGTGCCGATGGTCTCCGTCGTCATCGGCGAAGGCGGCTCGGGTGGCGCGATCGCGATTGCCACCGGCAACCGCGTCTACATGCTCGAGCATGCGATCTATTCGGTGATCTCGCCGGAAGGCGCCGCCTCCATTCTCTGGCGCGATTCCACCCGCGCCAAGGAAGCCGCGACCAACATGAAGATCACGGCGGAGGACCTGAAGGGGCTCGGCATCATTGACGCCATCATCCCCGAGCCCGTCGGCGGCGCCCATCGCGCACCAGACCGGGTCATCGGCATGACCGGCGACGTGATCGCCAGCGCACTGGCCGAACTGACGCCGCTGCCGGGCGACAAGCTGCGCGCCGATCGACGCCAGAAATTCCTCGATATCGGCCGCAACCTCTGAGATTGAAGGTTGCGACTGCGGCAATTTGCCATCACTCCGCCGCTTTGCAGCGGTAGCGGCGGAAGACGGATGGCGAAATCGATGGCCATTGGTTTATAATTTGTGAAGAAAGCAGTTCTAAACTACGCATGATCGGCTCGGTTTGAGCCACCAACATGTGTTTCTGGAAAGAGCCTTCGCGCATGCGTTTGACATCAACGGCCCTGGTTCTGGTTTTCGCTGCGGCTCTGGCAGGCTGCAATGACGCGCTCGAGAGCGCGGCCTATGACACGCCGCGGGTTTCCAACAAGGTCCAGCAGCCGCTGCCGGCGCGCCTCGTTGCCGAAATACAGAAGAAGGGCATGGATCGCAATTCGCCGATCATGATCCGCATCTTCAAGGAAGAAGGCAAGCTCGAGGTCTGGAAGGCCAAGACCAACGGCCGCTTCGACAAGGTCGTGGAATACGATATCTGCGCCTGGTCGGGTCGCCTCGGCCCGAAGGTGAAGGAAGGTGACCGCCAGGCGCCGGAAGGCTTCTACCCGCTGACGCCGTATCACCTGAACCCGAATTCCAAGTATTTCCTGGCGATCAACACCGGCTTTCCGAACCAGTTCGACCGGGCGAACGGCCGCACAGGCTCACACCTGATGATCCACGGCGCCTGCTCTTCGTCAGGCTGCTATTCGATGACCGATGCCCAGATGCTGGAGATCTACGCCTTTGCCCGGGACGCCTTCAAGGGCGGCCAGCAGGCGGTGCAATTGCAGGCCTTCCCCTTCCGCATGACCGCTGAAAACATGGCGCGTCATCGCCATAGCCCGCACTTCGATTTCTGGAAAATGCTGAAGGTCGGCTACGACAATTTCGAGGTCACCAAGCGACCACCCGAAGTCAATGTCTGCGAGAAGAAATACGTCTTCAACCAGTCGGTCCCGGCCGGATCGAGCTTCAATCCGCAGGCCTCGTGCCCACCGATGAGCACGCCCCCTGCACTCTCGGTCGCGCTTAACGGCTTCAACGAGGCCTATGATGCCGCCTATGCCAAGGCGATGAAAAAATACGACGGCAAGATTTGGTACGACCCGACGGAAGCCGAGCGCAAGGCGCTGGTGGCGGATCTGCGCAAGTCGCGCTCGCACGACCTCG
Organism: Agrobacterium sp. RAC06; assembly: GCF_001713475.1. NCBI lineage: Bacteria > Pseudomonadati > Pseudomonadota > Alphaproteobacteria > Hyphomicrobiales > Rhizobiaceae > Agrobacterium > Agrobacterium sp. RAC06. The sequence continues at coordinate 3,273,811 of NZ_CP016499.1, read as the reverse complement.
CTTTCGCGCCCACGGGTTCGGCCTTGAAGGCGGGCAGGCTGCTCGACCTCGACGACGTCGATCCGGCCAGGCTGCCTGCCGCCAACGGCACGGCTGCCGTCAACCAGATGGCGACCAACCCGAACGGTGACCCGCAGGCACAGGCTGCACAGACGACGACGGCCGCACCCGCCGCGCCGGCCACCAACGCCGTCCCGGTGCCGCAGCCCAATCCGCTTGCCCCCCAGACGGCCGAGGCGGCCATTGCAGCTCCGGCACCGGCCGACAAGAAGCCCTTCTGGAAGCTCTGGTAAGGGCATGGCCGAGACGGTGATCTACGATCTGAGGGGGCTGAAATGCCCCCTTCCCGTTTTGAAGACCCGTCGGCGTATGGCCGACATGAAGGCCGGTGACGAACTCGTGGTGGAGACCAGCGATCCGCTCGCCGGCATCGACATTCCGCATTTCTGCAACGAGGACGGCCATGAACTGGTCGCGCAGGAACGGCTCGACGCCGGTCACCGCTTTCACATCCGCAAGGGCGGCGTGACGCTAGGCTAGAACTTGAGGCCGGGAACCGACAGCGGATTGTCCATCATCGCCGCGCGATCCGGGCGGTCGATCGCCACCTTGCCGGTGAAGGCACCGAACAGGTCCCGCACGTAGCTTTCCGACAGGTCCCTGGTGATCAGCACCAGCCGCGTCTTGCGGTCGGACCCTTCAGGCCAGGACGGCAGGCGCACGGGCGGATGGAAAATCGACTGCACGCCATGCAGCACCAGCGGCTTGTCCGGTCGGTCGGTGAGGGCCACGATTGCCTTCATCCTAAGAAGCTTCTCCCCGTGCGTGGAGCGCAGGAGATCGATGAACATGTTGATCGCCATCGGATCGATCGGCTCGTCATGCAGGATGGAATAGGAGCGGATCGAAGCACCATGTCGGTTCACATCATGATGGTGATGGTGGCCGTGACCATGGGAGTGGCCGTGGTGATCATGATGATGATCGTGGTGATGGTGATCGCCGGCCGCCGCCATTTCGTCCTTCAGCCAGCGATCGACATCGGCGATCTTGCTCGAAGCATCGTACAGCCCGTTGATCAGCATCGCTGCAGAGCCCGCATCATCAGCATCGCCATCGGTGATCGGCGCGCGGGGATTGAGCGTGCGCAGGCGCTGCGTGATGGCAGAGACGGCGGCCTCGTCGGCGAGCGTCTTCTTGGTCAGGATCAGCCGGTCGGCGACCGCGACCTGCTTGTAGGCCTCCGGAAAGGCATCGATGGTCGAGAGGCCATTGACCGCATCGACGACCGTCACGACACCATCGAGATCGAAATGCTGGGCGATCGACGGATGGCCCATGACCGACTGCATCACGGGTGCCGGATCGGCAAGGCCCGTCGTCTCGATGACGACGCGCGACAGCGGCTTCACCTTGCCGGTCTGCATGCCGTCGATCAATTCCGCCAGCGTGTCGACGAGCTCACCGCGCACGGTGCAACAAAGGCAACCGTCCGCCAGTTCCACCACCGCATCATTCGAGGTCTCGACCAGCAGATGATCGATACCCACTTCGCCGAACTCGTTGATGATGACGGCCGCATCCTTCATCGCCGGGTCCTTGAGCAGGCGGTTGAGAAGCGTCGACTTTCCGGCCCCGAGGAAGCCGGTGAGGATGGAGACGGGAATGCGCGACTGGGTCATTGCGATACTCAGAATGTGGGACGGGGCCTCGGGATCGGCACATTGGCGATCTCGCCCGTGCCGGAGCCCTGTTTTGTCGCTACCGGCTCACTGCCGGGAATGAGGCCGGCAAAGCTCATCGCCGGTGGGCGGCCCATTTCCTGGATATAAGGAGAGGTCAGCTTCATGCGCCCGGCCTCATCACGACCTTCGCTGCGGATCTGGCGCGCCTTCGGATTGCAGATCTCGGCGCTGATGTCGGTCACCTGATCCTGCCCTTCGCCATAGGGCGCGAGCTGATCCAGCCGGTTGCCGGCCACCGATGTGGTCAGCCCCTTCTGCAGCAGCTCGGCCGAAAGATCGGCACGCGCACCGAGGCTGTCGGAACCGAGCACCACGGAGATCACGGTGCGTCCATTGCGCGTGGCAGACGAGACCTGGTTGAAGCCGGAGGCGCAGACATAACCCGTCTTCATGCCGTCAGCGCCAGGGAAACGGCCGACGAGCAGGTTGAAGTTCGGATAGTCTTTCTTGCCGGTCGTCACGCCTTCCAGCGCGAAATAACCCGCATATTCAGGGAATTCACGCCGGATGGTCGTCGCAAGCACGGCCATATCGCGGGCAGTCGTATACTGCCCCTTGCCCGGCAGACCATTCGGATTGACGAACCGCGTCGACGTCATGCCGAGCCGGGCGGCTTCCTGGTTCATGCGCTGCACGAATGCCGCTTCGCTGCCGCTGACCGTCTCCCCGATGGCGACCGCCACGTCGTTGGCAGACTTGATGATCAGAAGTTTCAAGGCACTGTCGAGCGTCAGCTTGGAGCCCGGCCTGAAATACATCTTGCTTGCCGGCTGATCGGCGGCATGTTTGCTCATGACGACCACGGTCTCGGGCGAAAGCTCGCCTGAGCGCATCGAACGGAAGGTCGTGTAAGCCGTCATCAGCTTGGTCAGAGAGGCCGGATACCATTTGCGGAAGGCTTCTTCATGGGCGATGACCCGGCCACTGCCGACATCGACCACCATCATCGGATTGGCGGCAGCCAGACCCGGCAGAACCATCGCCAACAGCGAGACGGCGACCGCCACTCGGCGAACGGATCCAGTTGAAGACAACATGCGGGGACGTTTCGCAAACACGACTTCGATCCTCTTGTTCGGCTGGGCTCTCGTCAACGCATGACGAGATCTTATGTAGGGAAGGAATGGCAAAGCCCATTGAATACGTCAATTGAAAGGCGCACATTCAAGCCGACAATCACGTGATCCCCGCGACCGTGATCAAGAATAAACGCAGGACGAGAGAATGCCGCTTCTGAACCGAGCTTCCGAACTCCAGTCGGAAGCCACCGAATGGCGCCGCCATCTGCATGCCAATCCGGAAATCCTATACGACGTTGAAAACACTGCAGCCTTTGTTGAGGCAAAGCTGCGGGAATTCGGCGTTGACGAGATCGCAACCGGCCTCGGGCGCACGGGCGTCGTCGGCATCATCAAGGGCTCTGGCGGCGAAGGCCGGACCATCGGCCTTCGCGCCGACATGGATGCGCTTCCCCTCGACGAAATCACGGGCAAGCCCTGGGCTTCGACCATTGCAGGCCGCATGCATGCCTGCGGCCATGACGGTCACACCGCCATGTTGCTGGGCGCGGCCAAGTACCTCGCGGAAACCCGCAATTTTTCCGGCAGCGTTGCCGTTGTCTTCCAGCCGGCCGAAGAAGGTGGGCGCGGGGCGCTCGCCATGGTCGAAGACGGAATGATGGAGCGCTTCGGCATCGACGAGATCTACGGCATGCATAACATGCCCGGAAAACCTGTCGGCACCTTCGCCATCCGCAAGGGCGGCATCATGGCGGCTCCGGACAAGTTCCAGCTCAAGCTGACCGGCGTCGGCGGCCATGCGGCCGAACCGCACAACACGGCCGACACGATCGTCATCGGGGCCCAGATCGTCGGCGCCCTTCAGACCATTGCTGCTCGCAACGCCAATCCGCTACGCTCGGTCGTGGTCTCCGTCACCCAGTTTCATGCCGGCACGACCCATAACATCATTCCCGAAGAAGCCTTCATCTCCGGCACAGTACGGTCGCTGGACGAAGGCGTGCGCGATCTCGCGGAGCGGCGCATCGGCGAGATCGCAACCGGCATTGCAGCCGCCCATGGCGCGACCATCGAATACGAATACGAGCGCGCCTGCCCCGTCACCGTCAACCATCCCGCCGAGACGGATTACGCCGCGCGCGCAGCGATCGACGTGGTCGGCCCTGACAATGTCGACACCGAAGTGGATCCGAGCATGGCCGGCGAGGATTTCGCCTTCATGCTCCAGTCGCGCCCCGGCGCCTACATCATGATCGGCAATGGGGAAACGGCCGGCCTCCACAATCCGGCTTACGACTTCAACGACGAGGCGATCGCGGCGGGGATATCCTATTGGGTGCGTCTGGCAGAACAGCGCCTGCCGCGCTGAACACGGCATTTCGATCATGCAAAACCGCTTGGCTTGAAGGCTCTGCTTTTGTATGGAGGAGGAAGTGGTCCCGTAGCTCAGCAGGATAGAGCATCAGATTCCTAATCTGAGGGTCACGCGTTCGAATCGCGTCGGGATCACCATCCTCTCACTGCCCACATCTCGCCATTACGAATCTAGGGTTGCGTTCGTGCCGTTATACGGCATGATGATTTCGTGCCACGCCGACGGGTGCTTATTCTTTTTATCGTCGGCCTCGAACGGAGGGAATGCCATGGCACCAAGACCCCCGGGCAAGAGCAATGAAGAAAACGCAATCGTGGAGCGGGCCGTACGGCGATTGTACGAGCGTATGCATGCCGACAGGCATGTGCAGGAAAATGCCGAGGCGCTTGTCAGCTATCTTGTGAAGAGCGGCATTCGTGACGAAGACGATCTCGTCGAACTTGCCAGCATTGCGAACGGGAAGCGTTACGACCCGAACAACGGAAGTTTCCTGTAAAGGCCAATGCGCCGCCGGTGCCTATCGGCGGCCGCCATAAGGGCCGGTATCGGCCCTTTCATCTTTTTCATACAGTTCTCGCGTGGCCGCATCCTGATTGACGCGCTCCCGCCCCGTGAGCCGTCTCTGCCGTATGATGGCATAGAAAAAACGGCAGCGCCGAGCAGGATCGGCCCAAGCATGACGACAAACAACCATAAATAGTTGATCATGAAATACCCTTTCCTCAAATCTGGGTGCACGTTCAGGATTGCAACTTGCCGCGGAGGGAAAAGGTTCCGAGAGGAATCAGGCAGGTTTCTTTGAGGGTGCGGCCTTCTCGTCGAGGGCCGATTGCAGATCTTCGGCCAAGGCGATCAGATGCCCCGGGACCGCTTCCCGGCGCGTCTCGTGCATCAGCAGGTCCAGCTTGTCGCGTACGATTCCGCCCGTCCTGTCGCGTCGCGTCTCCGGAGACGAGGTTTTCTGTTCTTCCATGTGGACCTCCGACTTGACGGCATTGCTGGCATGTTGAATTCGACTTGTCCTTGATGCGTCTTCTACGCCATCCGGACCATCTCGGATCAGTCATCTTTTGCAGACATCACCTGCCGCGGTCAGTGTACGCTCCGGTCCGCTTCGGGAAAGGCTTCGATCAGCTTCTGGCGATCCTTGTATTCAAGCGGCTCGGCCTGAAGGATCACACTGATGCTTTCGGATACGTCGAGCCGGCCGTCGTGTTCAAGCTCGGCCTGCGCCCCAGATGCAAACACCAGTGTTGCGCGTGTCTCGAAGCCCTGCCGCAGCAGCCAGTCGCGCGGCGCCTGTATCTCGACCTTGGCGCTATAGCCTTCTCCGCGGCGTTCGACCGCCACGTGGTAGGTGATGGGCGAGACGCGATCGCCGATCAGCAACTGTCCCTGGCCGTCGACATTCTGCACATGTGTCATGTTTCTCACTCTCGCTTGTGGATCTCTCGCAAAAGAGAACATCCGGAGACGCTCTCTGTTCCGTCGGAAAAAGCGGCCCAGACGCGGGAACCACTGGCTGACAGAGGCGTTCAATCAACGGGTCAAGGGGAGGAATGAGAACGAGCGAGACACACCATGAGCAGTGCGCGTCAAACGACGGACCATGACGAGATACGCCGCTGGATCGAGGAGCGGAATGGCATGCCAACGCGCGTCAAGGACAGCGGCGACGGCGGCATTCTGAGGGTGGATTTCGGCAAGCCGGAGGAGGCGCTGGAGAAGATTGAGTGGGAGGAATTCTTTCAGATCTTTGAAAAGAACGACCTCGCCTTTCTCCACCAGGACAAAACCGCCGACGGCGAACTGAGCCGCTTCAGCAAGTTTGTAAGCCGTAGCTGACATGGTCGCCGGCCTGGCTGACCACTCACAATTTCGGGAACCAAGGTAAATGACGCGCGTTTCTGCGTCGTTCTGCCTGGTACCACAGACATCGGAGGATGGCGATCTTGACGACCCGTAGAGCCGAGCTTGCCGCACAGTCTGAAGTGGTCGAGTTGATACCGGCATTGCGCGCCTTTGCGCGGACCTTTTGCAACAAGCCTGAAGAGGCGGATGATCTCGTCCAGGAGACGCTGACCAAGGCGCTAGCTAACCTCGACAAATTCGAGCCTGGAACACGCCTGAAGTCCTGGCTCTTCACCATCATGCGCAACACTTTCTGCACGCGCTTCAAGAAGAGCAGCCGCGAGACCGTTGGCTTGCCCGAGGGTATAGCCTCGCGACTGACCAGCGAGGCGAGCCAGGAGTGGACCGTACAGGCCGACGAGGTCCGCAGGGCTCTGAACCGATTGCCCGAACATCACCGGGAAATGCTGGTCCTCATCGTCATGCTCGGCGAACGCTACGAAGATGCAGCCGAAATCTGTGGCTGTGCCGTGGGCACGGTCAAGAGCCGCCTCAGCCGCGCGCGCCAGCAATTGCGCCGTGAACTCGGTGAAACCGGGACGGACAGTCCCGTCGGATGAGCAAGACCGACAGCGGGGATGCAGACGCGAGTGCGGGACCTCCGCCTTCGACGGACGATGTGCCTGAACTGACCGAGATCGGTCTGGTCTACGGCACCGATGCGGAGCCCGGCATCAGTCGCCGCCGCCGCGGCAAGGGCTTTTCCTATCACCTTCCAGACGGCACCGTCATCGCTGATCAGCCCCTCCTCACACGCATCCGCAGGCTCGCGCTGCCGCCAGCCTATGAACGCGTCTGGATCAGCCTCGACCCGCGCAGTCACCTGCAGGCGACGGGCTACGATGCCAGGGGGCGCAAGCAGTATCGCTACCATGTTGACTGGGCCACATGGCGCAGCGAGCGGAAGTTTGACGATCTCATCGGCTTCGGTGAGGCTCTGCCGACCATCCGGCGGAGGATCGCCCGCGACATCGCCGAACACGCCGATTCAAGTTATTTCCTGCTCTCAGCCCTGATCAGCCTGCTTGACGTGACCTACATGCGCGTCGGGAACCGCGCTTATGCGCAGGAAAACAAGACCTATGGCGCAACCACGCTTCAGAAGCGCCATCTGACCTTCGAGCCGGATGGCATCCGGCTGAGCTTCATCGCCAAGGGCGGCAAGCGGGTGCGCCGAAAGCTTCGTCATCCGAAACTGCAGAAGATCCTCGAAGAGATTGCCGATCTGCCCGGGCGCGATCTTTTTTCCTGGCGGGATCAGGAGGGGCAGTTGCATCGCATCGATTCGGGCCGCCTCAACACCTATCTCAGTGAGATCACCAGTAGGCGGCTCTCGGCCAAGACCTTCCGCACCTGGGGCGGATCTGTCGCCGCATTCGCCGAAGGCTGGAAGCACATCGATGCGTCGGAACGACCGACGATACGACAAATGTGTGAGATCGCCTCCGACCGCCTGCACAACACGCCGACGATCTGCCGCTCGAGCTATGTGCATCCGGCGATCCTCAACCTCGCCGACAAGAACACGGACCTGGATCAAGTCCGCGAACTCATCCAGGCAGCGCCGGCCCGCGCCCTGCTCCGTGCCGACGAAAACAGGCTCATGACCTTTCTCCAGGCTCATTATGCCCGGAAGGACGAAGACAAAGACTGAGTGCGTCCCGGCAGGACAAAAGCACGGAAAAAGGGGTCGGACAGATCCGACCCCTTCCTTGAATTGGCAAGCAACTGCTATCAGGCCGCCTTCTTCTGGGCTGCGGCATTGACCGCCTTTTCGGCAAGCTTGGTCAGCGCTTCGTCGGTCTTGGATTCTTCCGCCAGCGTCTCGTCGAGCAGCTTGACCGCATCCTTGTAGCCGAGCTGCTGAGCCCAGGCGCGCAGCGTGCCATAGCGGCTGATTTCGTAGTGCTCGACTGCCTGGGCGGCGGCAAGCAGGCCGGCGTCGAGGGCGGGCGAGCCCTTGAACTCTTCCATGATCTCCTCACCCTCTTCGACGATGCCGTCAATGGCGGGGCAGGTCTTGGCGCGCGGACGCTTGCCGATGATTTCGAACACCTGCTGCAGGCGCTCGACCTGGCCTTCGGTTTCTTCCTTGTGCTGCAGGAAGGCAGCCTTCAGCTTCTCGTCCTGAGCGCCACGCGCCATTTTCGGCAGTGCCTTCAGGATCTTCCGTTCGGCGTAGTAGATATCCTTGAGGGTCTCATGGAACAGGTCTTCGAGTGTCTTGGTAGCCATTGTCGGTATCTCCTCGGTTATCGGTTGTGGCGAGAAAAGAACCGGCCGGATGGCGCTTTGTTCCTGACTTGTTTTTGCCGCGCCGACGGGAACGATCAAGAGCTCCGCAGGGTTAGTTTCGCAGGTGGCGCAGGACGCCACCCTCCAGACCCGAAGGAGGAAACAATGGTCAATCGCAACGACAACTGGGATGCCGGAGACGGCCGAAACCGCAACACGCGCCGCAGCCCGACCGGTGACTACGGCCCCGGCGACAGCGGCTTCGTCGGCGGCTATGGCGACAATCGACCGGACGCTGATCGCTACGACGCCATGCGCCAGCGCGACCACGGCATGGACGGCGGTGACAGAGCCAGCGGGTCGCGTTATCCCCGCACTGGGCGCTCCGACTGGACGACGGATGATCTGGGCTACTACGGCGACCTGAGCGACCGTGGATACGGAGACGACGAACGCCGCTATGCCCGGGGTGCCGGACGAGGCTCCCACCCGTCCGACAAACCATCCTATCGCGGTGGTTATGGCCGCAGCAGTCGCGACCATGATGACGATCGTGGCTTTGTCCACCGTGCCAGCGACGAGGTTGCATCCTGGTTCGGCGACGAGGAGGCCGCCCGGCGTCGCGAGATGGACAACCACCGCGGCAAGGGCCCCAAGGGCTATCGCCGCTCGGATGCGCGCATTCTCGAGGACACCAACGACCGCTTGGCCGACGACCCCGCCGTCGATGCCTCCGATATCGAGGTGACGGTGAAGGACGCCGAGGTGACCCTATCCGGTCATGTGACGGATCGCTGGGAAAAGCGCCGCGCCGAAGACTGCGCCGATCGCGTCAGCGGCGTCACCCATGTGCAGAACAATCTGCGTGTGCGGATTTCTGGCGAAGGCAGCGTCATGACGCAGGCCTGAGGTGCAGCTAGCCCCGAAGAGAGCGCAAGGCGTTGAGGATGACGGCAACGTCGATGACCTCTTGAAGCAGCGCGCCCTGAACGGGCGACAGATAACCGAAGGCGGCAAAGACCATAGCGCCGAAAGAGAGCAGCAGCCCGGCAATCGCACTTTGCCGGGCAATGTTGCGGGAACGTCTGGCGATCCCGCAGGCAAGCGGCAACCGCGAAAGATCGTCCGCCAGCAACACGACATCCGCCGCTTCCGACGAAGCCGCCGAACCCCGCGCACCGATCGCCACGCCGACATCGGCAAGCGCCAGCGCCGGGGCATCATTGACCCCGTCTCCCACCATCATCACCACGCCACCGGCGCGTTCCCTGCGAATGAGATCGACCTTGCCTTCAGGAGTGAGATCCCCGGCGACAGCATCAAGGCTGAGACTGGCCGAGGCCTTTTCCGCCACATCGCTGCGGTCCCCGGAGGCCATGACGATCCGACTGATACCACCGGCCCGAAAGGCGGAGATTGCTGCCCCGGCATCCGCACGCAACGGATCGGAGAGGAGAATGAGGCCAGCTGCCCGCCCATCAATGCCGACGGCGACCACTGCCGTGCCGCCTTCGATGCCGCCTCTGGCGAAATCCTCGCCGGCAACCAACTGCGAGCGGACATAGCCGCTGCCACCGAGCACCACCTTGACACCTCCGACCAAGCCGGACAGCCCCCGCCCCGCCTCTTCGATGACGCCCTGTGGCAGGGTCAGGCCGAGACCTCGCGCGGTGGCGGCGCGTACAAGCGCTTCTGCCGCGACATGGCCGGAGGCCTGATCGAGAGAGGCAGCCAGCGCCAGCACCTGATCAGACGTGAAGCCCGGTTGCGGCCGGACCTCGGACACTTCGGGTCGTGCGGATGTCACGGTCCCCGTCTTGTCGACAACGACGGTGGTCACCGCAGCCAGCGCCTCGAGCGCGCCGGCCGTCTTGACCAGCACGCCAAGCGACGCAGCCCGCGACATGCCGGCGATGACGGCAACCGGCACGGCAAGGATCAGCGGACAGGGGGTGGCGACGACGAGCACGGCAAGCGCCCGCGTTGCCTCTCCGCTCCACCACCAGGCGCCACCGGCGAGCAGAAGCGTGATGCCGAGGAAGACGAGGGCATAACGATCCGCAAGCCGCGCCATCGGCGCCCGGCTGGCCTGCGCTTGTTCGACGAGGCGGACGATACCGGCATAGGTGCTTGCTTTGGATTCGCGCAGCACCAGAAGATCGAAGGCGTCGCCAAGCACCGTGCAGCCGCTCGGCACTTCATGGCCCATCTGGATGGGGACGGGCAGCGATTCGCCAGTGAGCGCCGAAAGATCGAGGACAGCAGTCGCGGCCAGCAGGCGCCCGTCGACCGGCACGACCTCACCCTTGCGCACGAGTATGCGGTCCTGCGGTTTGAGCGCTTCGATCGGCACGCTTTCGAGCGCATCGCCACGATAGAGCATGGCCGTACGCGAGACACGACCGAGCAGCGCCGTCATGTCGCGTCGGGCGCGGCCCTCGGCGAAGCTTTCGAGCAATTGGCCGCCAGCATACATCACGGCGACGATAGCCGCAGCAAGGTTCTCTCCGAGCGCGAGACCGACGCCGATCGACAGGACGGCAATCGCGTCGACGCCCATGCGACCATTGAGCAGGGCGCGCAAGATATCGATGACGAGCACCACAAGTACAGCGGCGGCACCGACGAACCAGGCCTTGGCGGCGAAATCGGCATTTACGGCAAGGTAGAGAATTCCGCCGCCGGCGAGACAGAGAAAGGCAAGCGCCGCGAGCAGGACCGGCAGGCTCTCACGCAAACGTGTCGACTGCAAAATGTCCGGCATTCTCATATTCCCAAGCGGGCTGGCGAGGGGTCGGGATCGACCTCTCTTGCTGGTCTTCCCTTTCCCTTGTAGAGCCTTCTAAGCATGAAGCAATCGGACGTAAGCAGCATGATCGACAATGCCCGGCCCCGGCGCCTTTCAGTCCTCGGCTCGACCGGCTCGATCGGCGTCAACACGCTCGACGTGATAGAGCAGCTCGGCGGTCGCGACAGCTTCGAAGTGATGGCGCTGACCGGCAACGGCAATCTCGATCTGCTGGCCGAACAGGCGCGCCGCACGGGGGCAAAGCTGGCCGTCACCGCCGACGAAAGCCAGTATAGGACGCTGAAGGACCTGCTGGCGGGCACCGGCACGGACGTCGCCGCGGGCGCAAGCGGGCTTGAAGAAGCCGCCGACATGGAAGCCGGCTGGGTCATGGCAGCCATCGTCGGCACCGCCGGCCTCGCGCCGACCCTGAAGGCTGCCGCCCGCGGCGCCGATATCGCACTTGCCAACAAGGAATGCCTCGTCTCTGCCGGCCACCTCTTCGTCAATGCTGTGAGACATGGCGGTGGACGGCTGATCCCGGTCGACAGCGAACACTCGGCGATCTTCCAGTGCCTGGAAGCTGACCAGCGCCACGCCCTGGAGCGGATCGTGCTCACCGCCTCCGGTGGCCCCTTCCGCACCCATAGCCGCGAGCAGATGGCCAATGTCACGGTGCAGACGGCGCGCACCCATCCCAACTGGTCGATGGGCCTGAAGATCTCCGTCGGCAGCGCCTCGATGTTCAACAAGGCGCTGGAGATGATCGAGGCAAAGCACCTCTTCGATGTCCGCCCCGACCAGATCGAGGTTGTCGTGCATCCCCAGTCGATCATCCATTCGATGGTGGGTTACACCGACGGCTCCGTCATCGCCCAGCTTGGCGTGCCGGATATGCGCACCGCCATCGGCTATGCGCTCACCTATCCGAAGCGCCCGGCACTGAATGTCGACCGGCTCGATTTTGCCAAGTTGGCAAGGCTCGATTTCGAGGCGCCCGACGAAACGCGCTTCCCGGCCCTGCGGCTTGCCCGCACGGCGCTGGAGCGTGGCGGCCTGCAGGGCGCGATCCTCAACGCCGCCGAAGAAACCGCCTTCAACGCCTTCGTCGAGGACAAGATCCGCTTCCTCGACATGGCCGACGTGGTCGAGACGGTGATGGACGCGATGGTCGAGGGCGTGCCGGCGGACACGATCGCCGACGTCTATGCGGCGGATCACGAGGCGCGGCGCAAGGCGGCTGAGGTTGTCGAAAGGCGCGCCGCCTGACCTGAAACGACTGACACAAACACAAAAGGCCCGCGTTACCGCCTAACCCGTGCGTTGAAGGTGGAGTACTGGCTAACCCGAAACTCGGGTTTTTTGCATCTGACTGTTGTGGCGGACCTCTGCTCAGAACTCAGTGACCCAGTTTTTGCTTCAGAAATCAGGATTTCCGGCACACCGTGAGCCGGCGACCTCAACGACCCGCTGGCGGCAAGTCTTTGATGCGTTCGACATGCGCCTTTATGTCGTCGAGCTTGAAGGGGGTATAATGACGGGTTGTACTTGCTGGATGATAGTGCAGCCCCAGCCGCTTTTCAGGACGCCACGCATTGGCGGGTCGGATCGGACGTGGTGCGAACCCACCGCCGCAGGTCGGGCAGACGTTTTGCAGGATGGATTCCACACAGTTCACGCAGTAGGTGCATTCATAGGTGCAAATGCGAGCATCGGCGGAATCCGGGGGCAAGTCACGGTCGCAGAGTTCGCAGTTGGGGCGCAATTCCAGCAAAGGGGCCTCCTTCAACAACAATGTCAGCCCATATTGCTACATCGGACCGATTTTGGCAGAAATGACAATATGCCCTCGTTTTCCGCCAAACACCTTCCGTCCCAGCGCCATGTCGCCATTGTGCTGTTCGACCGCACCAAGCTGATAGACGTCACCGGACCTCTGCAGGTTTTCAACGACGCTCGGCTGCCTAATGGCGAAAAAGCCTACTGGGTATCGCTCGTTTCCGAAGCCGGCGGCTCTGTTGTGACTGACACGGGCTTTGCACTGGAAACCCAGCCGTTTGAGGCATGCCGGGCAAGGATGCCTGATACAGTGATCGTATCCGGTGGTGACAGTGCCACCCGCGCCGCCCGATCGGCCGCGCTGCTATCCTTCCTCGGTGAGATGGCGGGGCAATGCCGCCGCCTCGCCTCGGTATGTCTCGGCGCGTTCGCGCTGGCGCATGGCGGCCATCTGAACGGGCGGCGCGCAACGACCCATTGGGAAAACTGCGCGCAACTCCGAGAGGAATTTCCACAAATCGACGTGCGCAGTGACGCCATTTTTGAAGAGGATGGCGGGATCTGGACCTCTGCCGGCGTCACCGCAGGCATAGACATGGCGCTGGCGATGATCGAGCAAGACTTGAGTCGCTTAGAAGCACTACGGCTGGCTCAGTCTCTGGTTCTCTATGTCAGGCGAACAGGAGGGCAGCATCAGTTCAGTGCAGCTCTCACGAGGCAGATGCAGAGCAAGAGCGGGGAGTTTGACGACCTCATTGCCAAGATGCTTGCGCAGCTCTCATCCGACCTGTCTGTGCCCCGTCTCGCCGCCATGGCACGGATGAGCGAGAGAAGCTTTGCCCGCAAGTTCACGGCCACGGTGGGCACCGCCCCGGCACGTTTCGTAGAAGATTTGCGGGTCGATGCAGCTTGCGAAGCCCTTCAAAGGGGAGAAGCCCGACTATCGGAACTGCCTTTTCTTTTCGGCTTCGGGAACGCGGAACGAATGCGCCGGGCTTTTCACAGAAAAAAGGGGATTTCTCCATCCGACTATCGAATCCGCTTTGGCAAATAGGTTTGGATTTCGATATCTCGGAGACGGGCCGCGTCACCGCAGCCCGTTCTTCATTTTGGAGATTTTAGTCGATCAAGCCACCGCACGCGCCAGGGCGCAGCGCGACCAGAGCTGGTGGAGCGAACCGACCAGATGTTCGAGATCGGCGTCCGAATGCAGAGGCGTCGGGGTGATGCGCAGCCGCTCGGTCTTTTTCGGGACCGTTGGATAGTTGATCGGCTGCACATAGATGGAACAGTTATCGAGCAGCAGATCGGAGATCCACTTGCACTTGGCGGCATCGCCGACCATGACCGGCACGATATGGCTCGGATTCGGCATATGCGGAATGCCAGCCTTGTCGAGCATGGCACGCAGGCGACGCACGCGCTCCTGATGGGCGAAGCGCTCCACCTGGCTGGTCTTCAGATGGCGGATCGAGGCGACAGCGCCGGCAGCGAGCGCCGGCGGAAGCGCCGTCGTGAAGATGAAGCCCGAAGCAAACGAGCGGACAAAATCGCAAAGCGCGGTCGAGGCAGCGATATAGCCACCCATGACGCCGAAGGCCTTGCCAAGCGTGCCTTCGATGATCGTCACACGATCCATCAGGCCCTCGCGTTCGGCAATACCGCCGCCATGGGCGCCGTACATGCCGACTGCATGGACTTCGTCGAGATAGGTCATCGCGCCGTATTTATCGGCGAGATCACAGATTTCCTTGATCGGCGCGATATCGCCATCCATCGAGTAGACGGATTCGAAGGCAATCATCTTCGGCGCCTTGGGATCGGCAGCGGCAAGCTTGGCCTCCAGATCCTTGACGTCATTGTGCTTCCAGATGACGCGCTCAGCCTTGGAGTGGCGAATGCCTTCGATCATCGAGGCATGGTTGAGGGCGTCGGAGAAGATGATGAGACCCGGGATCTTGGCGCCGAGCGTCCCAAGCGCTGCCCAGTTCGAGACGTAACCCGAAGTGAAGATCAGCGCCGATTCCTTGCCGTGCAGATCAGCGAGTTCGCGCTCAAGCAGGACATGGTAATGATTGGTGCCGGAAATGTTGCGGGTGCCGCCTGCACCGGCGCCACAGTCGTCGATCGCCTGCTTCATGGCATCGATGACAAGCTGATTCTGGCCCATACCGAGATAGTCGTTGGAACACCAGACGGTGACTTCCTGGGTGCCGTTTTCGGTGTAGCGGGTCGCGCGCGGGAAGTTGCCGCGCTGGCGTTCCAAATCAGCGAAGACGCGGTATCGGCCTTCCTCGTGAAGCCCCGCTAGCTGATCCTTGAAAAACGCCTCGAAATCCATGCCTGTCACTCCAGTCTTTCAGCCTCTTTTGGGTCCGTCCGCGGTTCCGGTCAACCCTGCTTGTGTATATTCATTCTAAACTGCGACAAAAGGCGCGAATTTCAGAACCTTCTCACGTAAATCCTAATGGATTGCAGCTGGCGAAACTTGATCTGCGTCAAGCCGCAGAGAAAAAGGACGACCGAGGCCGTCCTTTTCAGTTTTTGATGAGACGCCAGGCATCAAGAGGCCTGGACGGCGCGCTTGGCCATGACCCGGATGAGGTTTGCCCGGTATTCGGCCGTGCAATGCAGGTCCGACATCAGCTCCGACGAATCAATATCGACACCTGCGACAGCCTCCGGTGACCAGTTGGCCGAGAGTGCGGTTTCAAGTCCGGCATGGCGGAAGACGCCTGACGATCCGGCACCGGTCACGGCGACACGAACGCCCCCTGCACCTTTCGACACGAAGACACCGGTCATCGCATAGCGCGAGGCCGGATTGGCGAACTTCGCATAGCCTGCCTTTTCCGGAGCGTCGAAACGGATCGCCGTGATGATCTCGTCTTCGGCAAGCGCTGTTTCGAACAGGCCGACGAAGAAGTCGTCAGCCGCGATCTCGCGCGTGTTGGTGACAACGGTCGCCCCGAGGCCGAGCACGGCCGACGGATAGTCGGCAGCCGGATCGTCATTTGCGACAGAACCACCGATCGTGCCCATGTGGCGCACATGCGGATCGCCGATCAGCGAGGCGAGATGATTAATCGCCGGGCAGACTGCACGGATGGCCGCCGAAGAGGCGACCTCCGCATGGGTGGTGGCAGCGCCGATCGTGACGCGGCGACCGTCCACCTTGATGCCCTTGAGGGCATCGATGTGCCTGAGATCGACAAGATCCGACGGCTGCGCGAGACGCTGCTTGAGCGCCGCGATCAGTGTCTGTCCGCCGGCGATAAACTTGCCGTCTTCGGCACCGGAAAGAAGTTTTCCGGCATCCTCGATCGACGAGGCGCGGTGATAGCTGGTGGAATAGAGCTGCATGGTTCTCTCCTTCCTTATTCGGCAGCCTGGCGGGTCGCATTGGCCTGGAGCGCACTCCAGACGGCAAGCGGCGTCGCCGGCATGTTGAGGTCGTTATTGCCGATCGCGTCGGTGATCGCGTTGATCAGTGCCGGCGGAGACCCGATGGCGCCTGCCTCGCCGCAGCCCTTGATGCCGAGCGGATTGCCCGGGCAAGGCGTGTTCTGGTGCGAAACATTGAACGACGGCAGGTCGTCGGCGCGCGGCATGGCATAATCCATGTAGCTCGCGGTCAGAAGCTGCCCGGTCTGCGGATCGTAATGCACGCTTTCCAGCAGCGCCTGGCCAATGCCCTGCGCGATACCGCCATGCACCTGTCCCTCGACGATCATCGGATTGATGATATTGCCGAAGTCGTCGGCAGCGACGAACTGCACGATCTCGGTCTTGCCGGTTTCCGGATCGACCTCGACTTCCGCGATGTAGCAGCCGGCGGGGAAGGTGAAGTTTGAGGGGTCGTAGAAGGCGCCCTCCTTCAGTCCGGGCTCCATGCCCGACGGCAGGTTGTGGGCGGTATAGGCTGCAAGCGCCACCTGGAACCACGGCACCGACTTGTCCGTGCCGGCGACCTTGAGCTCGCCATTGTCGATGACGATATCGCTCTCGTCAGCTTCCATCAGATGTGCCGCGATCTTCTTGGCTTTCGCCTCGACCTTGTCCAGCGCCTTGACGATGGCCGACATGCCGACGGCACCGGAACGGGAACCATAGGTGCCCATGCCCATCTGCACCTTGTCGGTGTCACCATGCACGATCGAGACATTGTCGATCGGCAGGCCGAAGCGTTCGGAGACAAGCTGGGCGAAGGTGGTCTCGTGACCCTGGCCGTGGCTATGCGAGCCGGTGAGCACTTCGACCGTGCCGACCGCATTGACGCGGACTTCGGCGGATTCCCAGAGACCCACGCCTGCCCCGAGCGAGCCGACCGCCGCCGACGGCGCAATGCCGCAGGCCTCGATGTAGCAGCTCATGCCGATGCCGCGCAGCTTGCCACGCCCTGCGGCTTCTGCCTTGCGAGCGGGGAAACCGTTCCAATCGGCTGCAGACATCGCCGCCTCCAGCGAGGCGTCGTAGTCACCGGCGTCGTAGCACATGATCACAGGCGTCTGGTACGGGAAGGTGCGCACGAAGTTCTTGCGGCGCAGTTCTGCCGGCGAGATGCCGAGTTCGCGGGCTGCCGTTTCGACGGTACGTTCGAGGAGATAAGTCGCCTCTGGGCGACCGGCACCACGATAGGCATCGACCGGCACAGTATTGGTATAGACGGTGCGGACATTGGCGTGGATCGCCGGGATCGCATACTGGCCAGACAGCAGCGTCGCGTAGAGATAAGTCGGCACCGAGGACGAGAAGAGCGACATATAGGCGCCGAGATTGGCGATCGTGTCGACCTTCAACCCGATGATGTTGTGGTCCTTGTCGAAGGCCATCTTCACCTTGGAGACGTGGTCACGGCCATGGGCGTCGGTGAGGAAGGCCTCGGTGCGGTCGGAGGTCCACTTGACCGGTACGCCGGTCTTTTTCGAGGCCCAGAGACAGACGACCTCTTCCGGATAGATGTAGATCTTCGAGCCGAAGCCACCGCCGACGTCAGGTGCGATCACACGCAGCTTGTGCTCGGGCGCCACATTGTAGAAGGCGCTCATCACGAGACGCGCGACATGCGGGTTCTGCGAGGTCGTGTAGCAGGTGAAGTGATCTTCCGCCGTGTCGTAGATGCCGAGCGTCGCGCGCGGCTCCATCGGGTTCGGCGAGAGGCGGTTGTTGAAGATGTCGATTTCCGTGACATGAGCGGCACTGGCGATCGCGGCATCGGCCGCAGCGCTGTCACCGATCTCCCAGTCGAAGATCAGGTTGCCAGGGGCTTCCGGATGCAGCTGCGGCGCGCCGGACTTCAGAGCGTCGACCGCACCGGTCACGACCGGCAGTTCGTCATACTCGACCGAAACGACCTCCGAGGCATCACGGGCCTCGCCGATGCTGTCGGCCACGACGATCGCGACCGCGTCACCGACATAGCGAACGGTTTCATGTGCCAGTGGACGCCAGGCGCCCATCTTCATCGGCGTGCCGTCCTTCGAATGGATCATCCAGCCACAGATCAGGTTGCCGATACCGTCGGCGAGCAGCTGCTTGCCGTCGAGCACGTCGATGACACCGGGCATGGCCTTGGCGGCGGCGACATCGATCGACTTGATCTTGGCATGTGCATAAGGCGAACGGACGAAATAGGCATATTTCATGCCTGGGACGACCATGTCGTCGGTATACCGGCCCTTGCCGGTCAGGAAACGTTTGTCTTCCTTGCGCGCCACACGCGCGCCGATTCCTTCAACACCCATTGTCTTCTCCTCCAGAAGTGAGCGAATAGCGAATGGCGAATAGAGTACGGAGTGCGTTCAGTTAGCGTCGCGGCGCGACGCTCTCTTCGCTACTCACTGTTCCCTACTCGCTTGGACGTCACTCGGCGGCCTGACGGCCGGCGGTCATCGCTTCGTTGGCCGAGAGCACGGCCTTGACGATGTTGTGGTAGCCCGTGCAGCGACAGATATTGCCTTCAAGCTCATGGCGGACGGTGGCCTCGTCGAGCGCGCCGTTGTGACGACAGATCATGTCCAGCGCCGTCATCACCATGCCCGGCGTACAGAAGCCGCATTGCAGACCATGATGCTCCTTGAAGGCAGCCTGCACCGGATGCAGCTCGCCACCGGAAGAAAGGCCCTCGATCGTGGTAATCGAGGATCCCGACGCCTGAACAGCCAGGATCGAACAGCTCTTGATCGACTTGCCGTCCATGTGAACGACGCAGGTGCCGCATTGCGTGGTATCGCAGCCCACATGCGTTCCCGTCAGACCAAGTTTTTCGCGAATGAAATGCACGAGCAGGGTGCGATCCTCGCACTCTCCGCTCACTGTCCGGCCATTCACCGTCAGTGTCACTTTAGCCATGTTGTTCCTCCTCGTGTCTCTCCCGGACACGGGAAGCATGGTGTGAGTTTTATGTGACATGTGCAACTGTCCAGAAGGTCGCAAACGAAAAATTCTGTGACGCATTGCAGCATTAAACCGACTGTAAATCCTGGGTTCATCTTCGGTGTCTCATGTAATGGAACCACCCGCGAGGGTGTGAGCCACGACCATGGACTTTCCAAGAGTCGGGGCTATGCTGATGAAAGCCTGAAGCCGCGTGGGGAGTGCTCGAGCGGCGGGGCAAAGTGTCAAAACAAGACCGGATCGACCGGACGCGTGGAACTTGGAGAGATGAAGATGAAGAAAGCTCTTGTGCTGATGCTGGTCGGCCTTTCGGTCGCAGGCTGCAGCCAGACGGAACGAGGTGCCGGCATCGGCGCTGCCTCTGGCGCCATCATCGGTGGCATTGCCACGGGCAACGTCCGGGGTGCCGCTGTCGGTGCGGCCATCGGCGGCGTTGCAGGTGCCGTGATCGGTCGCGTCTCGGAACAGCCGGGCCAGTGCTACTACCGCGACCGCTACGGCAACCGTTACATCGACGCCTGCCCGCGCAGCTACTGACGCATTTGCCGCAAACGAGACAGGGCGGGAAGCAACACTTCCCGCCTTTTTTCATGAGTGCTTAAAAAGGGGGTATGCTATGAGGCGCATTTCCGCCTAAGTTGTCCGCCGGGTGGGGAGTGCCTGACGGATCGCGATGAAAGCGACATGCCGAGACCGAGTGGATGGACATTGCCGAAATTTAGTCATGCGTTCCGGCTCGGGCTGTTACTGACCGTCGCGAGCCCCCTGTCCGTCGGCATAACCTCGCAAGCCTACGCTTTCGAGCTATTTGGAATACGGCTATTCGGCAGCGACGAAGCCGACCGCGACATCATCGATCCCGTCGATTTCAGCATTGCCCTTGACACCGGGGACGCCGATCGTGCCCTGAAGAAATCTCTGGAACGTACATCGTTGCTGATTGCTGACGAAGATCAACCGGTATCCGGCGATCTTGGCCTGGTCATCAAGGCGCGTGACGATCGTGATCGCCTTATTGCGACACTCTATGAAAACGCGCTCTATGGCGGCATTGTCACCGTGACGATCGACGGTCGCGACATCGACAGTCTGCCGCCGAACCCGGTCTTCGACCGCTCACGCCCCGTCCCGGTCGCCATCTCCGTGCAGCCCGGTCCGACATTTGAACTCGGCGATATCAGCCTTGAGGGAGATGCGGCGCGTCTCGACCCGGAAGAATTCAATCTTGCCCCGGGCGGCAATGCGGGCTCGCTGGTGATCTTGCGCGCAGCGGAACGGATGGCCGAGCGCCTCAAGGACGAAGGCAGACCTCTAACGAACGTGACCCGCCGTCAAGTCGTCGCCGACCACGAGACGAATACTGTCGATGTGACCATCGCCGTTGAAGCAGGCCCCGTCGCGCCGCTCGGCGCCGTCACCGTCAAGGGCGCTCGGGCAGTCGATTCGGACTTCATCGCCTACTACTCGCGGCTGAGGCCGGGCCAGACCTATTCGCCCGAGCAGCTGCGAAAGGCAGGCGAGAGACTGCGCACACTCGGCGTCTTCTCCTCGGTCACCGTCAACGAAGCGGACGGGCTGGACCCGAGCGGATCCCTGCCGATCGGCATCACCGTCTCCGAAGGCAAACACCGCTACTTCGGCATCGGCGCGAGTTACTCTTCGCTCGATGGCGGCGGCATCGAAGGCTATTGGGGCCATCGCAATCTGTTCGGCCAGGCGGAATCGCTCAGGATCGAAGGCGCGGTGCGTGGACTTGGAGAATTGAAGGACGTCAGCGACGTCACCTCGCTCGACTACACGGCCGGCATCACCTTCATCAAGCCGGGCGCCTTCGTCCCTTCTGGAACGCTCGAGGCGAGCATCAAGGGCAGCACACTCGAAACCGATTACTATGATGCCGCAACGGTGACGGGCAAGGTATCCTATGCCTATGAACTGACCGACACCGACATCGTCAATGCCGGTATATCCCTGGCTTATGACAGCATCGACGACGCATTCGGCGATGGTAATGAATACCTGACCTTCGGCGTACCGCTCGGCTACATCAGGGACACGCGGGACAACCGGCTGAACGCCACCGAGGGCCATTACGGCACCATCTCGCTGACACCGAGCTACGATTTCTTCGGCCAGACCTTCTTCACTTCGCTCGAGGGCTCGATTTCGGCCTATCTCGGCTTCGGCGAGGAGGACCGCTTCGTGCTTGCCGGTCGTCTGAACGCAGGCACGCTGGTTGGCGGTGGCGATCTCTCTGCTATCCCCGCGACCCGACGCTTCTTCGCCGGCGGTGGTGGCTCGGTGCGCGGTTATTCCTTCCAGGAGATCACGCCGCGGACAGCGTCTGACGAGGGCACTGGCGGCCGATCCTATGTGACGGCCAATCTCGAAGCCCGTATCGGTGTGACCGACACGATCGGCATCGTGCCCTTTCTCGACATCGGCACGGTCACCGACACCACAGTGCCCGATTTCTCGGATATCAAGATGGGCGCAGGGGTCGGCCTGCGCTACATGACCCCCTTCGGTCCTTTGCGGCTCGATGTAGCGGTTCCCCTGGACCCGAATGATGGCGGCAGCCGTTATGCAATCTATGCCGGCATCGGCCAGAGCTTCTGACCGGGCAAGACAGGACGATAGTGAACATGATCTGGTTGAAGCGCATCCTGACCTGGACGATTCGCCTGCTGGGCGGCCTGTTGGCCGCGCTGATCGCGCTCTTTGTGGTGGTCATTCTCGTCGGCGGCTTCTCGCGCACGGGAAGCCAGTTTCTCGCCGACCAGATTGCCAGGCTCATCTCGACCGACAATCAGCAGATCACTTTGACCGGCACCGGACCACTGCTCAGCAGCCAGTTTTCCGTCGATCAGATTACGGTGGCGGACAGTCAGGGCATCTATGCGACCATAGATGATCTTTCGCTCGACTGGACGCCGCGCGATCTCATCCGCAAGCGTTTCACGGCCGAACGCATCACGGCACGACAGGTGACTGTCGAGCGCGCACCGCTTCAGTCCGCAGAGACACCACAAACGGAAGAGCCTTTCTCGTTGCCGGTCGAGATAGATGTCGCCTCGATCGACCTCCCCTCGATTGAAATCGGGGCGGCCCTCGCAGAGCGCGATCTTGACCTTTCGGCACTGGGGTCACTGACGATCATCGGCGAAACCATCGCAAGCCGACTGACCGCAACACGGCTGGACGATCCCGGCAATAATGCCGTGGTCGACCTGCTCTATGCGCCGAACGACAATCAGTTGCGCATCAACCTGGACTATCAGGAGCCGGCGGCAGGTCTTCTCGGCGAAAGGCTGCAGCTGCCCGGCCTCCCGGCGCTGGCGATCAAGGTGGACGGCGACGGACCGCTCGATGACTGGGCAGGCGAAGTCATGGCGTCGCTCGACGGCGAACGCACGATTACAGTCGACGTCAGCCACAAACTCGCCGAGGACGGAACGCGAGTGCTGACCGCAAATGGCGGCGGCCTTTTTGCCGGGCTCGTTCCACCCGAACTGCGAGACGTCCTGGCCGGGGAAACGGCGATCGATGTCGCGGCCCGACTGGGTGCAGACGGATCGGTTGCCATCGAACGGGGCCGGTTTGCCACCGCTACGGCCGAAGTCGAGGCCGCCGGTCTTTACGATCCGAACGGTCAAAACGATCTCAGGCTGGCGGCCCGTGCAACCGGTGAGCCGGTCGGCATCACCTCGCAGTCATCAGATTTCACCGGCGGCGTGAGGCTGCGGAGCCTCGATCTTGCCGTAACCGGACAGGCACCGGCCGCAAGTCTTTCGTTGCGCGCCGATCTGGCAGAAATCACCGTTCCCCAAGGCAGCTTCTCGGATCTGACGCTGTCGGCTGACAGTGACAGCTTCGACCTTGCAAACCGTGCGGGACCGGTCAACCTCCAGGCATCGGTCAAGGAAACAGACATCCGCGACGAGTCCATTCGCCCTTATGTCAGGGGCCCGCTGACGCTGACAGCGCCGCTCACCGTGAGCTCGGAGACGATCGCCTTCGAGCAACTGGTTTTCGACAGCAACGGTCTCGATCTGCAAGGCTCCGGCGAATACACGCTGGCGAGCAACGGATTTTCCGGGCGCCTTGCCGTTCGGGCCGAACCCGACCTGCTGCCTCCCGCACTTTCAAGCCGGCTCAACGGTCCTGTCGATCTGTCCGCCCGGGTCGATTTCGTCGCCCCGAGTGCGGTGGCGCTGCGGGAGATCGTGCTGACGAGTGACATTGCCCAGGCCGAAGGCTCCCTCTCCCTCGATCAGGACGGCATGATCGCCACCGACCTGACCGGCCAGCTGCGGGACATCGGACTTTTCGTCGAACGACTTGAAGCGCCTGCTTCCTTCAACCTGTCGGCGTCCGGCCCACTCGATGCGACCGAGGCATCCGTCACCCTTGTGGTCGAGGAGGGTCAAGCCGCCGGTTATCGTATTGACGATCTGACGCTCCAGATAGACGGCGTGGCAAACCGCGAGGCGCCCTCCGCCAACCTCATGGCAAGCGGCCAGATCGATGGGAAGCCGGTCGATGCGAAGGCGCAGGTCGTCAGCGCCGATGGCGTGACGCGGGTCGACGCACTCGATCTGGCCATCGGTCCGAACCGGCTGACCGGCGCGCTCGATCTCGGCCCGGACATGCTGCCAAGCGGCGACATTGCATTCGACTTTCCGGATCTGAGCCTGCTTGCCGCACTTGCCGGCCAGACCGTCGCGGGCGATCTCAAGGGAGAGGTGACGCTCGCCTCTCGCGAGGGCAGGCTCGCGGCTGACGTTCAGGCTTCCGGCGCGGCAATCCGGCAAGGTGCGCTGACGATTGCGGAGCCGACCATCGATCTTCGGCTGTCCGACGTTATGACCCTTGCGGCCGAGGGCACGGTGCGCGCCGCGAGTATTGCATCCGGCGCCAACCGCCTGGATACGGTGACACTAGCCTTCACGCGATCGGGCACCGACACGGATTTCGACATCACCGGACGTTATGACAATGCCCCTGTGCTCCTCCGGGGCGCGCTGAACCAGGGAGATGCAGGCCTCGCTGTCGCGATCGAAGAACTGAGCGCTGCACCGCGTGGCATTGCGCTCGCGTTGGCATCCCCCACCTCGGTTCGCGTCGCGGACGGGCAGGTCTCGATCGCCGAGACCGTCATTTCCGCAGGTTCAGGCCGGATTGCAGTGTCTGGAACCGTGGGTGAAAGGCTGGATCTCGCAGCCGACATCACCGCCCTTCCCGCCTCGCTCGCAGCAGCGCTTGCACCCGACATCGCGCCGGAAGGCACGATTTCCGGCACGGTCACGGTGCGTGGCACGGCAGCGGCGCCCGTTGCGGATTATCGCCTCGACTGGCAGAACGCGGCAATCGCCCAGACGCGGGGCGCTGGGGTGCCTCCGCTCGGCATCACGGCAAACGGCCGGTTCGAAAACCAGAACCTGACCCTGGACAGCCGCATCAATGGCGCTGGCATCGGCCTCACGGCGGGCGGCGCGGTCTCGTTGCAGAGCGGTCCTGGCCTCGATATCCAGGTCCAGGGTGATGTCCCCCTGTCCGCGGCCAACGGCCAGCTGGCCGCCCAGGGTTTCGTCGCCGAGGGCAATGCCAGCGTCAACCTGACGATCGGGGGAACCGGCGCACAGCCGAACATCACTGGCACCGTGTCCACCAGCGGCGCCCGTATCGTCGACGTGAGACGCAACCTCGCGATCGAGCAGATTGCAACGACGGTCAACCTCACCGGCACGCGCGCCGAAATCGGGAGCCTCACCGGAAACCTCGCGACCGGCGGACGGATATCGGCAAGCGGTTTCATCGATATCGCAAACCCGGGGCTGCCGGCAGACCTGACGATCAACCTGGACCAGGCCGTCTATGTCGATGGCAATACGGTGACCAGCACGGCGGATGGCCGGCTCACGCTCACGGGGCAATTGCTGAACGGCCCGACACTCGCCGGCGCGATCAACCTTTCACGCACGTCGATCACCCTCTCCGAGAGCCGCCCTGCCAGCCTCGAGGCGTTGGATATAGAACACCGCCATGCACCGCCGGCAATCTTGCGGCAGCAACCTGATCAGACGCCGGCGGAGGGCCGCTCTGCAAGCGCCCCCATCGCACTCGACCTCACCATTTCCTCGCCGTCCCAGACCTTCATCCGGGGTCGCGGTATCGACGCGGAACTCGGCGGAACAATCAACCTGACCGGCAACGCTGCCGCCCCGGTGGTCTCGGGCGCGTTCGAACTCAGGCGCGGTCGCATGCAGATCCTGACCAAGCGGCTGGACATCACTCGCGCCACCATCACCTTTGGCGGCGATCTCGTGCCATTGCTCGATCTGGAAGCAACAACCACATCCGGCAACGCCACAATCGTCATCCTGCTGACAGGGCTCGCCAGCAATCCGCAAGTGACCTTCAGCTCGACCCCTGCCCTGCCCCAGGACGAAATTCTGGCCCAGTTGATCTTCGGCCAGTCCCTGTCGCGACTGTCGCCGCTGCAGATCGCCCAGCTTGCCGATGCGGCTGCGCAGTTGGCCGGCGGACAGGGCACCTCGCTCTTCCAGTCGCTGCGCAACACGCTCGGCATCGATGATCTCGACATCTCCACCGATGAGACCGGGGGAACCAGCATCAGTGCCGGCAAATATCTCAACGACCGGACCTATATCGAGCTGGAACAGGGCGGCAACGGCGGCGCCAAGGCGACGATCAACCTGGATATCGGCCGGGGATTGAAACTGAAGGGCGAGGCAGGTGGATCCGGAGCTGGCGGCGGCATCTTCTATGAGAAGGAATACTGAGCCGGTCGCCGATGGCCAACTCCGTCAGGCGACCTTGCTGGTCTTCAGGAGAATATTGGTTTCGGTGAAGTTGATCCCCTCGATCAGCCGGATCCGTCTGAGCGTTTCGTCGAAACTCGCGAGATCCCGCTCCTCCAGCTCGGCAATGAAGTCCCACTTGCCGTTCGTGCTGTGCAGGGAACGCACCTGGGGCATGCCGCGCAGCTGATGGGCCACCCGGTCGTGAAACTTCCCGACCACTTCAATCATGATGATCGCCCTGACACCGCTGGGCTGGATCTCGCTGCCGGTCAGGATGGTGAAGGCCGCGATCGTTCCGTTCGCCACCAGCCGGTCGATACGGGCCGAAATCGTCGCGCGCGAGGCCCCCGTCATCGCCGCAAGCGAAGCGACGGGCAGGCGGGCGTTCTGGCGTAATGCGCCGAGGATCGTGCGATCGAGGTCGTCCATTTTACAAAATGTCACATGATGGTTGCGATCTGCGCAAACTATAGCGCTTTGTGACGAAGTTCCACCTTTTTGAGAACGTTGCTTTGCCCGATCATGCGGGTCAATAAAGAGAAGGAAGAGACATGGCCATGCAACAGAAGACTGTCGCCCTCATCGGGGTACCGCTCGAGGAAGGATCGGGCCGCGGCGGGTGTGCCATGGGGCCTGCAGCCTATCGCATTGCCGGGATCGGTCCGGCCATGCGTGACCTCGGCTATACCGTCGAGGATCGCGGCGATCTTCGGCCGGAGCCGGCATCGGATCTGGCGGACATGCCACGCGCCAAGAACCTGCCTGTTGTCGGCGCCTTCACCCGTGCGATCGAGGCCGCCACTTACGAGGCGGCGGCAAGCGGTGCCGTCCCGATCCTGCTCGGCGGTGACCACAGCCTCTCCATGGGCAGCGTTTCCGGCATGGTGCGTTATGCAAGTGTGGTGGGTCGACCGCTCTACGTGCTCTGGTTGGATGCCCATTCGGACTTCAATGCGCCTGAGACCTCTCCGTCCGGCAATATCCATGGCATGCCCGTCGCGTTCTTCTGCGGCAAGGCTGAATTTGCCCCGATCCTTCCGAGCGAGCGGCCATTCGTCGATCCACGGCATGTCTACCAGGTCGGCATCCGTTCGGTCGACGAGGAGGAACGCCGGCTGATCTCGGAGAATGCCGTCAATGTCTATGACATGCGCGCCGTCGATGAAGAGGGGATGGGCAGCATCGTCAAACGCATCCTGGCCGATGTCCGCGAGGCCAACGCGCTGCTGCATGTCAGCCTCGATGTCGACTTCCTCGATCCCGACGTTGCACCCGGCGTTGGCACCACGGTTCCGGGCGGCGCGACCTTCCGCGAGGCGCATCTGATCATGGAGCTCTTGCACGACAGCGGGCTTGTCTCATCCCTCGACCTCGTCGAACTCAACCCGTTTCTCGATGACCGAGGCCGCAGCGCCCGCGTCATGGTGGAACTGGCTGCGAGCCTCTTCGGCCGCCGCATTCTGGACCGTCCGACCCGTGGCGGATGACTCCCACCAGCCACGCATTCAACATTATAGCATTATAATATGCGCATTTTTCGATTCAAGATTGCCTTTTGTCAATTCAGAGCCCCCAAATTCTTAGGGTAAATGACCGAATTTCGCTCACTGACACCTCAGAAAATCGTTGAACATTGACGATTGCTTAAACCCACAAGGCTAATATTCACATGGTAGCACTGGTCAGCGGTGCATGCAGGGATCCTTGTGAGGGGGAATACAGATGGGATTGATAGCGTTGCCTGGGGCGGAGTCAAAGGCGATCCTTGAGTCATTGGGGAGGTCACAGGCAGTCATCGAATTCAAGCTCGACGGTACGATCATCACAGCGAACGAAAATTTCTGTCGGGCGCTCGGCTATAGCCTTGAAGAGATCAAGGGCAAGCACCACCGCATCTTCTGTGATCCTGCCTACACCGCCACCGCTGACTACCAAGAATTCTGGGCGATGCTCAATTCCGGGAAATTCGAGAGCCGCGAATACAAGCGTCTTAAGAAAGACGGCAGCGAGATCTGGATCCAGGCCTCCTACAATCCCGTTTTCAAGAACGGAAAGCTGTGGAAGATCGTCAAATTCGCCAGCGACATCACGGCGGCAAAGCAGAAGAGTGCGGAAGACTCCGGCAAGCTCGAAGCGATCTCCCGTGTCCAGGCAACGATCGAATTCACGCCCACGGGCGAGATACTGACGGCCAACGAAAACTTCCTCTCGACCCTTGGCTACACGCTCGGCGAGATCACCGGTAAGCATCATTCCATGTTTTGCGAGGCGGATTACGCGCGCACCGACGCCTATCGCGAGTTCTGGAAAAAACTCGCGTCTGGACAATTCGTCTCTGAGGAGTTCAAGCGCATCGGCAAGGGCGGCAAGATCGTCTGGATCCAGGCATCCTACAATCCGATCCTCGATGCCAGCGGCCGCGTCTTCAAGGTGGTGAAATACGCAACCGACATTACCGGCCGCGTCAACGCCGTCGACGAAATCGCCAAGGGTTTGACGGCGCTCGCCAATGGTGACCTGACGGCGACCATCGATAAGCCCTTCATCCCGTCGCTGGAGCAGATCCGCACCGACTTCAATGCCGCCATGACACGCATCGCAGCCGCGATGCAGGGTGTCAGCTACAATACGGATGCTATTGCCTCCGGCTCCTCGCAGATCCGCGAAGCATCGGACAATCTCGCCAAGCGCACCGAACAGCAGGCAGCGGCCGTCGAGGAAACGGCTGCCGCGCTCGAACAGATCACCCAGACGGTCGCCGACAGCTCGAAGCGAGCAAACGAAGCAGGGCAGCTTGTGGCGCGCACCAAGGAAGGGGCTGAAAAGTCCGGCTTGGTGGTGAAGAACGCGATCCAGGCTATGGGCCAGATTGAGAACTCCTCGAAGGAGATCTCCAACATCATCGGCGTAATCGACGACATCGCCTTCCAGACGAACCTCCTGGCCCTGAATGCGGGTGTCGAGGCTGCCCGCGCAGGTGAAGCCGGCAAGGGCTTTGCCGTGGTTGCCCAGGAAGTACGTGAACTGGCGCAGCGTTCGGCAACGGCCGCCAAGGAGATCAAGGCGCTGATCAACACCTCCTCGGATCAGGTGAAGACGGGTGTCCAGCTGGTAGGCGAGACGGGCAAGGCGCTCGAGCAGATCGTCATTGAAGTCAAGGACATCAACACCAACGTCGCAGCGATCGTCGAAGCCTCGCGCGAACAGTCTACCGGCCTGTCGGAGATCAACAAGGCGGTCAACGCCATGGACCAGAACACCCAGCAGAATGCCGCCATGGTCGAAGAATCGACTGCTGCGAGCCATAGCCTCGCAAAACAGGCGGCATCCCTGCGCGAACTGGTGTCACAGTTTAGAATTGGGCAACACTCTTCGCATAAAGTCATGGAAGCGCGTCCCGATGCTTCACCTGTGGCATCACCGGCACGCAAACTCATGGCGAGTGTCGCTCGCGCCGCAGGTGGCGCAGCCGCTGCCAAGGTACAGGAAGGTTGGGAAGATTTCTAATGGCAACTATCAGCTCCACCAGCTTCGGCAGTGAGACCCTCGAGATCATCGCCTTCCGGCTTCATGATCAGGAATTCTGCGTCAAGACCACGACCATTCGCGAAATCCGCGGCTGGGCCCCGTCGACGCCGATCCCGCATGCGCCGGCCGATGTCATCGGTGTCATGAACCTGCGCGGCTCGGTCATCCCGATCATCGACCTCGCCTACAAGCTGGGCATGAAGAGCACGGTTGCCAATGAGCGTTCGGCGATCGTCGTGGCCGAAGTCCACAACATGGTCATCGGCATGCTGGTCGACCGCGTTTCGGACATCCTGACCATCCCGTCGAGCCAGGTTCAGCCGGTTCCGGAAGTTTCCGCTTCCTTCGACAAGACCTTCTCTGAAGGCATCATTGCCAACGAGAACGGCATGATCTGCTTCCTGAACCTCGCCAAGATGTTCAAGGGTAGCGACCTGGAAGATCTGGCCGCCTGATCACGGCGACAGTTGACTGATTTTGAAGGGGCAGCGCTGTCAGGCGCTGCCTTTTCGCGTTCCAGGACCCGGTTGATCTCCACTTCGCACTGCCCTACCAGACGGCAACGAATCCGGGAGGCGAGACAATGAAACTGCTGCTGATCCACACGGGTGGAACGATCGGGATGGCCGAGACGCCGGAAGGGCTGGCACCCCTGAAGGGGCTCGTGGAAGAAGCGATTGCGGCACGCCTGCCCGCCGGCGCGGTTTTGACCGCTGACGTCTTCGATCCCTTGCTCGACAGCGCCGATGTGGGTCCTGCCCACTGGAACCGAATGCTGGAAACGATCCGCCGCCATCCGGATGCAGCCGTGATCATCACCCACGGCACCGACACCATGGCCTTTTCCGGTGCAGCGCTGAGCCAGGCTCTGGCGGGGGAGAACCGCCGCGTGATCCTCTGCGGCTCCATGCTGCCACTCGGGCATCAGGGCGATGCCGAGGGCAATCTCGATCTTGCGATCTCGGCTACGGCAAGCAAAGAGCCCGGCGTTTTCCTTGCCTTCGCCGGCAAACTTCTCGCGGCTGACGGCCTGGTGAAGCATGACAGCCACGAAGCCGATGCGTTTCGCGCGCAGCCGCAGGCGACACCCGACGTGCCGCAGCGTCGGACTTTTGAGGACCGAAAGCTCGCGATCCTGACGCTCTCCCCAGGCATTCCGGCAGAAGCTGTGAAGGCGATGCTAGAAAGACTGGACGGTGCGGTGCTGCGTATTTTCGGCGCCGGCACAGCGATGAACGATACCGTCCTGCTGTCGGTGCTCGCCGAAGCAGTGAAGAGTGGAAAGCGGCTGCGGGCGGTGAGCCAGTGCGAGGCAGGCGGCCTGTCACCCGGCGCCTATGCGGCCGGGACCGGCCTCTGGAGCACGGGTATCGAAAACGGCGGCACCGAGACGCCGGAAGCAGCACTCATCCATCTCTGGCTAAACTGACGGCACTTCCGTCTGGGCTCAGGCCGTCGTCTCCGGGATGCTGGGCTCCGACAGCGACTCGCCTGCGGCTACCCCTTTGCCGAAGGGTCCACCAACAGCAGCCTCCTGACCAAGACCGACGGCGGTGGCATCAGACGCGCCGGGGCGCTTGATGCTGCTGGCGGCCTCGACCACCAGCGGCAGAAAACCGGCATCGGGGACCGCCACCAACTCATGGAAGCGGCGGCGCATGCGGACCTCCCAGAACTTGTTGATATGCGTAGCCACCCCCTCCGCACGCACCTCTTCCGGTTGCGACAGGAAAAAGGTGGCGATCTGGTTCGCCATGCGGATCAGCTTGGCGTCGGTGCCGGTTTCAGACATGCAGCGGTACTCCCTCGGCCACCCGGTCGGGCCGGGTGAAAATCTCGAAATCCTCGTCGCGCGCAATGCCGATCAAGGTGATCCCGGCCTGCGCGGCCGTGCGAATGGCAAGCGCTGTCGGCGCGGAAATGGCAATCAGCACGGGCGCACCGAGCGCTGCCGTCTTCTGCACCATCTCGACGGACAGACGGCTCGTGACCACGACCGCACCCTGGGCAGGATCCCAGCCGCCGATGACAACGGCACCGACGAGCTTGTCCAGCGCATTGTGGCGACCGACATCTTCACGGATCGCGACAAGCCCTTGCCTCAGGCTGTAGAAGCCGGCGCCATGTACGGCGCGTGTCTGGCGGTTCAGATCCTGCCGCGCCGTCAGCTGCGCCATGGCCTGGGAAACGTCACGGGCAGACATGCTGAAGCCGTCGTCAGCGACAGGCTTCACCGCACGGCTTGCCTGCTCGATCGACTCGATGCCGCAGAGCCCGCACCCGACGGGGCCGGCCATGCGCCGACGCCTGGCAACCAACGCTTCCGCAGTCATCTCCTTCAGCGTCACCTGGACGTCGATGCCCTCGCCCGCCTCAATGGCCTCGATCGATACCACGTCCTCGGCCCCCGCGATGATGCCCTCGGCGAGCGAAAAGCCGACGGCGAAATCCTCGAGATCATCGGGCGTCGCCATCATCACGGCATGGGTGGAGCCGGCATAGGAAAAGGCGATCGGCACCTCCTCCGGCACGAGCCGGCTGCTGGCCGAGACGCGCCCGTGGCTCGCCTTCAGCCCGCCGACAATCCTTGCCGTGGAGCCGATCACATCGCTCATTCCGCCGCTTCCAGCTTGCCTGCAATGCGCCGCGAACGACGGCTCAGCTCCTCATACTCCTCCTGCCATTCGGTCGGGCCGTTCGACGGCGAGACCTGCACGGCGGTCACCTTGTATTCCGGGCAATTGGTTGCCCAGTCGGAGAAGTCCGTGGTGATGACATTCGCCTGCGTGTTCGGGTGGTGGAAGGTCGTGTAGACCACGCCCGGGGCCACGCGATCGGTGATCAGGGCGCGCAGCGTGGTGTCGCCGGAGCGGCTGGCGAGCTTGATCCAGTCGCCATCCTTGACGCCGCGCAGTTCGGCATCATGCGGATGAATCTCCAGCCGGTCTTCCTCATGCCAGACACTGTTTTCCGTGCGCCGCGTCTGTGCGCCGACATTGTATTGCGAGAGAACGCGACCGGTGGTCAAAAGCAGCGGGAAGCGCGGGCCGGTGCGCTCGTCCGTTGGCACATATTCCGTGCGGATGAACTTGCCCTTGCCGCGCACGAAGCCGTCGACATGCATGATCGGCGATCCCACAGGGAATTTCTCGTTGCAGGGCCACTGCACCGAACCCATCTTTTCGAGATAGTCGTAGGAGACACCGGCAAAGCTCGGCGTGGTTGCGGCGATCTCGTCCATGATCTGAGACGGATGGCTATAGTTCCACGAAAGCCCCATGGCCTGGGCGAGCTTCTGTGTCACTTCCCAATCCGCATAGCCATTCTTCGGGCTCATCACTTTGCGCACGCGGTTGATGCGGCGCTCTGCATTGGTGAAGGTCCCGTCCTTTTCGAGGAAGGTCGAGCCCGGCAGGAAGACATGGGCGTAGTTCGCCGTTTCGTTGAGGAAGAGGTCGTGCACGACGACGCATTCCATGGCGGCAAGTCCTGCCGAGACGTGCTTCGTGTCGGGGTCGGACTGCAGGATGTCCTCGCCCTGGATATAGATGCCCTTGAACGAGCCATCGACGGCGGCATCCAGCATGTTGGGGATGCGCAGGCCCGGCTCGTTGCTGAGCTCGACGCCCCAGAGCTTTTCGAAGGTCTCGCGCGTCGCATCGTCGGACACGTGGCGATAGCCGGGCAGTTCATGCGGGAAGGAGCCCATGTCGCAGGAGCCCTGGACATTGTTCTGGCCGCGCAGCGGGTTCACGCCGACGCCGGGACGACCGATATTGCCGGTGACCATCGCAAGGTTGGCAATCGCCATGACGGTCGTCGAGCCCTGGCTGTGTTCGGTGACACCAAGGCCATAATAGATCGCGCCATTGCCGCCGGTGGCAAACAGGCGGGCGGCACTCCGCAGCTCTGCCGCGGGTACTCCGGTGAACTTTTCCGTTTCCTCCGGCGAATGTGCTGGGTCGGAGACGAAACCGGCCCAGTCCTCGAACTCCGACCAGTCGCAGCGCTCGCGGATGAAGCGCTCGTCGAACAGGCCTTCGGTGACGATGACATGAGCAAGTGCCGTCAAGACGGCGACATTGGTGCCGGGCTTCAGAGGCAGATGGTGGGCCGCCTCGACATGCGGGGTGCGAACCAGATCGATGCGGCGCGGGTCGATGACGATCAGCTTCGCCCCCTGGCGGAGACGCTTCTTCAGCCGCGAACCGAAGACGGGGTGACCATCGGTCGGATTGGCGCCGATGACGACCACGACGTCGGAATGCTCGACCGAATCGAAGTTCTGCGTGCCGGCAGACGTGCCAAAAGCCTGGCCGAGACCGTAACCGGTCGGCGAGTGGCAGACGCGGGCGCAGGTATCGACATTGTTGTTGCCGAAGCCGGCGCGGATCAGCTTCTGGACCAGATAGGTCTCTTCATTGGTGCAGCGCGACGAGGTGATGCCGCCGATGGCTTCACGGCCATACTGGTACTGGATGCGCTTGAACTCGGAGGCGACATGGGCATAGGCCTCTTCCCAGGTCACTTCCCGCCAGGGATCGGAGATCTTCTCGCGGATCATCGGGTTGAGGATGCGGTCCTTGTGGCTGGCATAGCCATAGGCGAAGCGGCCCTTGACGCAGGAATGGCCGCGATTGGCCTGGCCATCCTTCCAGGGCACCATGCGCACGAGCTCTTCGCCGCGCATTTCGGCCTTGAAGGAACACCCGACGCCGCAATAGGCGCAGGTGGTGACGGCCGAATGCTCCGGCTGGCCGATGGCGATGACGGACTTTTCCGTCAGCGTCGCAGTCGGACAGGCCTGAACGCAGGCGCCACAGGAGACGCATTCCGACGAGAGAAACGCTTCGTGCGCGCCGGGTGACACACGGCTGTCGAAACCGCGGCCCTCGATGGTCAGCGCAAACGTACCCTGCACCTCTTCGCAGGCCCGCACGCAACGCGAACACACGATGCATTTCGACGGATCATAGGTGAAATAGGGATTGCTCTCATCCTTCGGCATCCACTGGGCATTGATGCCACCCTCGGCAGACCGCGCCTTCACATGATTTTCGCCCTCATAGCCGTAGCGCACATCGCGCAGACCCACGGCACCGGCCATGTCCTGCAGCTCGCAGTCGCCATTGGCCGCGCAGGTCAGGCAGTCCAGCGGATGGTCGGAGATGTAGAGCTCCATCACGCCCTTGCGGATGGCCTTCAGGCGCTCCGTCTGGGTGTGGACGACGATGCCGGGTGCCACGGGCGTGGTGCAGGAGGCGGGCGTGCCGTTGCGGCCTTCCACCTCGATCAGACAGAGGCGGCAGGAGCCGAAGGCATCGACCATGTCAGTCGCGCAGAGCTTCGGCACCTGAATGCCGGCCTCCATCGAGGCGCGCATGATAGACGTGCCCTCGGGCACCGTGATTTCGCGTCCGTCGATGGTGAGCGTCACCAGTTTTTCCGAGCGCGAGGCGGGCGTGCCGTAGTCGATTTCAGGAACGAGGGGCATGGAGGGCCTCCTGGAGAGCGTGCATGACGTGATGACAATGACGGGCAGAGCGCAGGCGGGACCTCTTCTCCCCAGCGGGGAGAAGGTGGCGCGTAGCGCCGGATGAGGGGCTAAGCGTCAGCGCAAGCGGCCCCCTCATCGCCTCACTGCGTTCGGCACTTCTCCCCGCTGGGGAGAAGAGGGAGCCAGATCCGGCAGCCTCGTCAGTTTCTCGAAGACAACAACTCATTCCGCAGCCTCCCGAACCGGTGCCGGCGCGAAATCTTCCGGGAAATGCGTCATGGCGCTCATGACAGGATAGGGCGTGAACCCTCCCAGCGCACAGAGCGAGCCGAACTTCATGGTGTTGCAAAGGTCTTCCAGCAACACCTTGTTCTTCTCCGGCTCGATGCCGCGGGCGATCTTGTCGACCGTCTCGACGCCGCGTGTCGAACCGATGCGGCAGGGCGTGCACTTGCCGCAGCTTTCGACCGCACAGAACTCCATGGCGAAGCGCGCCTGTTTCAGCATGTCGGCGGTATCGTCGAAGACAACCACGCCAGCATGGCCGATCAGGCCACCGGCGGCGGTGAAAGCCTCATAGTCGAAGATGGTGTCGAACAGCGAGGGCGGGAAATAGGCGCCGAGCGGCCCGCCAACCTGCACGGCCTTGACCGGACGCCCGGAGATCGTGCCGCCGCCAATCTCGTTGATCAGCTGGCCGAGCGGCAGACCGAAGGCGGTCTCATAGAGGCCGCCATGCTTGAGATTGCCGGCGAGCTGGATCGGGATCGTGCCATGCGAACGGCCAACGCCGAAGTCGCGGTAGAACTGCGCACCGCGATCCATCATGACCGGGATGGAGGCGAGCGACATGACGTTGTTGACGACGGTGGGCTTGCCGAACAGGCCCTGAAGCGCGGGCAGCGGCGGCTTGGCGCGCACCACGCCGCGTTTGCCTTCGAGGCTGTTGAGCAGCGAGGTCTCCTCGCCGCAGACATAGGCGCCAGCCCCCATGCGCACTTCCATGTCGAAAGCGTAGCGCGAGCCCATCACCGAGGCACCGAGGATGCCCGCAGCCCTAGCAATCTCGATTGCCTCTTCCATCATGGCAATGGCATGCGGATATTCGGAGCGGGTATAGACATAGCCCTTGGTGGCGCCGACCGCGATCCCGGCAATCGCCATGCCTTCGATCAACACGAAGGGATCGCCTTCCATGATCATCCGGTCGGCAAAGGTACCGCTATCGCCCTCGTCGGCATTGCAGACGATGTATTTCTGGTCGGCCTTCGCATCCGCGACCGTCTTCCACTTGATGCCGGTCGGGAAGCCTGCACCACCACGACCGCGCAGGCCGCTGTCAGTGACCTGTTTGACGATCTCGGTCGGTGCCATCGCGATGGCATTGGCGAGGCCTTTCAGGCCCTGATAATGGCGGTAGTCATCGAGCGACAGCGGATCAGTGACGCCGCAGCGGGCGAAGGTCAGCCGCGTCTGGCCCTTGAGGAAGGGAATGTCCTGGGTCAGGCCATGGCCAACCGGATGCTCCCCGCCATCAAGGAAGCCGGCCTCGAAGAGGGAAGGCACATCGGAGGCCCTGACCGGACCATAGGCGATGCGGCCCTTGTCGGTGCGCACCTCGACCAGCACTTCCAGCCACAGCATACCACGCGAGCCATTGCGCACGATGGTGACGTCAAGGCCGCGTACCCTGGCTTCGCGTTCGATGGCAGCCGCCACCTTGTCGGCACCGACGGCAAGCGCTGCCGCATCGCGGGGGACGAAGACAACGACGGTTTCTGGGACGCTCATGAGCGCACCTCCGCCAGAATGTCGCTAAGACAGTGTTCGTCGAGCCGCGCATGCAGCTCACCGTCGAGCATCGCGGCAGGCGCCTGGGCACAGAGGCCGAGACAGAAGACGGGTTCGAGGGTGACGGCACCGTCAGGCGTCGTCTGGTGCCAGTCGATGCCGAGCTTGGCCTTGATCTTGTCCGCAAGAGGCTCGCAGCCCATCGACTGGCAAGCCTCGGCGCGACAGAGCTTTAGAACGTGTCGCCCAGCCGGTTGAGCGCGGAAATCGTGGTAGAAGGTGATCACGCCATGCACCTCGGCGCGCGACAGGTTCAGCGCGCTGGCGATGATCTGCTTGGCGATCTCAGGGATATAGCCGAATTCCTCCTGCACACGGTGCAGGATCGGCAGCATCGGCCCCTCCAGATGCTGCAACTCGGCGATCACAGCCGAAATGCGGGCGGAGACGTCATCCGCAGCCACACGAATATTCATCGAAATCCTCCTCACCCGCCGAGCTCTGGTGGGGTCGTTCATCGGAAGATGATGATGGTTCTGATGTCAGGAGGTCAATACGGCGCTTCCGTCGATCGATAGAAGATTTCTATCGAAGGCATTAGAGGCTGCCAGCAAGCGCGCCTCATGCAACAGGCCGGAGACCAAAGGAGTAAAAGGCTCGCGGTGGGTAGCGACCAGCCCCACCAGATGCTCGGCCTCGGGTGCGGTGATCGGGATCATCCGGATCTCCTCGCCGAAACCGAAGGACTCAGCGACGTTCTTCGGCATGATCGACGCCCATTTGCCGGTGCGAATATGGGAGAACAGCACGATCATCGAATTGGATTCGAGCGTCGGCTTCGGCGTCACACCGGCCTCTGCCATGTGCTGGTTGATGATCCGCCGGTTCTGCATGTCGGCGGTCAGAAGACAGAGCCTGAGATCGGCCACCTCGCTCCAGGTGATGCTGTCACGATCGGCAAGCGGCGTGCCGACACCGGTGATCAGGTGATAGCGCTCGGAATAGAGGGGCACGCTGGTGACGCGCCCCAGCGGCTCATTGTCGAGATAGGTAATGCCGGCGTCGATCTCGAGATTTTCGAGCAGGCTCAGAACCTGCAGCGAGGTGCGCGACAGGACGGAAAAGGTCACGTCCGGATGACGGGCCTGAAAGGGTTCGGTGAGCTTCTGCACCATGGCAAGCGCCGTCGGAATGACCGCAAGCCGGATATGGCCGGCCAGACCACGCCGCGCCGCCCGCATTTCTTCGCGCATGGTGCGGGTATCACCAACAATCCGCCGCGCCCATTCGAGCACCCGCTGGCCTTCCGGGGTGAGGCCGAGAAAGCGCGAGCCGCGCTGGACAAGCATGACGCCGAGCTGCTCTTCGAGTTGCCGGATGCCGGCCGACAGTGTCGGCTGCGTCACGCCGCATTCCTCGGCTGCGCGGCCGAAATGCTGCTGGCGGGCAAGCGCGATGAAGAATTCCAGCTTGTCGATCATGCACCGCCCCTTCGATGCCCTCTCGGGCTTACGCCTCGCTGAGCGCCGCCGCCTGGCTGATCGTGACGGGTGTCGGGCCGCAATACATCTTGTAGAGCACGGAGATCAGTTCGGCGAGTTGTGGATCGGCGATCCGATAGTAGATCTGGCGTCCTTCGCGGCGGGTCTGGACGACCTTCTCGCCTCTGAGTCGCGCGAGTTGCTGGGAAACTACGGCCTGCTGGATGCCAAGGAACTGTTCGATTTCGGTGACCGTCTTCTCGCCCTGGCAGAGCATGCAGAGCATCAACAGACGCGTCTCGTGCGATAGCGCCTTTAAAAGCCCGCTGGCGGCGCGCGCCTTGAGCAGGAAATCATCGAGAGCCTCAGGGGTGAGTGGCGGCGTTTCGTTCATCAAGTGATCCAGAAATCGGGGCGCAGTATCTGATCGTCACGGCGCTTCTGCGCCTGCATATCCTGGCATTATATAGGCAGTTCCCCCTATAAAGGAATGGCGTCGGCTCGTTCCTTCAAAAGCGACGCGCTGCGGTTCAAGGCCGCATACTCCTCGTCGTCGAGATCGGGAAAAAGATCGACGACGACACCTTCTGCGCCAACCACGCGCGGGATCGATAGGGCGACATCCCGAATGCCCGCCACTTCCGGCGTTGCAATGGAAACGGACAGCACGTCGCGCTGATCACGGGCGATCGCCTTGACGATGCGGGCAAGGCCCGCGCCGATGCCGTAATAGGTGGAGCCCTTGCCGTTGATGATCTTGTAGGCAGCGTTGCGCACACCGTCGTCGATCTGCGCGCGCACGTCCTCCGTCAGCGGCGAGCCGACCTGGGCGGCGAAAGAGGACAAAGAGACGGAGCCTGCACGGGCACTCGTCCAGGCGAGAACCTCGCTGTCACCATGTTCGCCGAGCACATAGGCATGCACCGATTGCGGGGAAATCCCGAGATGGCGGCCGACGAGACTGCGGAAACGCGCGGTGTCGAGAATGGTGCCCGAACCGATCACGCGGCGCGGATCGATGCCGGAAAGCCGTGTGGTGATCTGGGTCATGATATCGACAGGGTTGGAGGCGATCAGCAGGATCGCATCCGGTGCGACCGGCAACACCTCGGCAAGCACGGAACGGAAGACGGCTGCGTTGCGCTCCAGAAGCTCGAGGCGTGTTTCGCCGGGTTTCTGGCTCACACCGGCGGAGAGGATGACCACACCCGCGCCCTCAAGATCCCGATACTGTCCGGCATTCACGATGGTCGAGGACATGAACGGAACCGCATGGGCAATGTCTTCCGCCTGCGCGATGGCGAGTGCCTCATTGCGATCGATGAGCACGATCTCGCTGGCAAGCCCCATCAGCGCCAGCGCATAACCCGCCGAGCTGCCGACCATTCCCGCACCCACGATACCGACCTTCATG
This sequence comes from Agrobacterium sp. RAC06, assembly GCF_001713475.1. Taxonomy (NCBI): domain Bacteria; kingdom Pseudomonadati; phylum Pseudomonadota; class Alphaproteobacteria; order Hyphomicrobiales; family Rhizobiaceae; genus Agrobacterium; species Agrobacterium sp. RAC06. The sequence goes on along the minus strand of NZ_CP016499.1, from coordinate 3,234,025 downwards.
CCGATTCCCCCGAAAGCATAAAATTCTGGATCCTTATCTCATCGGTCACCCGACACTTTCAATCAGCTATACCGGAAAGCATGACACATTCGCGTCAAAACTGCATGGCGCAGGTCTGTGGCCTCTGATTTAATCATCAAAGGCTCATAGGAGCATCACGAGGGATCATGAGACGACTGCCGGCGCTATCCGCGATGAAGGTATTTGAGGTGGTCGGTCAGACCCGCAGCTTCACGCGTGCAGCGGAATTGCTGAACCTCACCCAGAGCGCCGTCAGCCGTCAGGTGCGCAATCTCGAGGAGCAGCTCGGCGAGCCCCTTGTCATCCGCAGGCACCATCACCTGGAACTGACGCCGTCCGGTACAGAATTGCTCGCCTCGCTGCAGCAGGCTTTCCACACGGTGGAGATGACGGTCCGCAATATTCGCGAGAAGAGCAACAAGCGCCGTCTGCGGATCAACGTGCCGCCGACATTTGCCAAACGCTGGCTGATGCCACGCCTGACGAGCCTCCGAGCCATCCTGCCCGACGTCGATCTGAGCATCACCACAGACCTCGAAGACAATCTTTCCGAACGGGGGATGCTCGACTGCTCCATCCGCTTCGGTGATGGGGAATGGCCAAGCCTCAAGTCGGAACGCCTGTTTACCGAACGGCATATTGCCGTCTGCGCTCCCGACCTTTTGGCGGACTTGCGCGACGGAGAGGCCATCGACCTTTCCCACTTCACATTCCTCCATGTTCTGGCCTCCGCCGACCAGCGTTATCTCACCTGGCAGCGCTGGCTCGACGCGGCGGGCATGACGGAAACCGACACGCAGGGCGGACTGGAATTCGATCTTCTCGACCTCGTCATCGAAGCCGCATGCAATGGACTGGGCGTTGCAGTGGCGGACCGCTCAATGGTGGCGCCCCTGATGCAGACGGGTGCCCTCACCCAGGTTCTGGACGTCGAAGTCGAGGGGCATGAGTCCTACTGGCTTGTGACTCGAACCGACAGCGCACAATCCCCGCATGTCGGAGCGTTCAGACGCTGGCTGAGCCAGGAAATCGACGGAAGCTCCGTGGCCCTGCTGAGGCAAGCGAGCGCCTGAAACATTCCTTTTTGGAATGCTCAACCCGACAATAAGTCGCTTGCGAAGAGGCAAGCCCGGCTTCCTACTTGGGCAGACTGTCCGTTGTCGGAGTGCCTGCCATGTCTACCTTCCAGAACTTCATTGCCGGATCGTTTCGCGAGACGGGGCCACGCCAGACGATCGAGGTGAAGAACCCCGCCAATGGTCGGGTCTTTGCGTCGGTCACCTCGGCGACCGAAGCCGATGTCATCGAGGCGGTGGACGCTGCCGCTGTTGCCCAGAAACCCTGGGGCCGCCTGCCGGCCATCGAGCGCGGCAATGCACTCCGCCGGCTCGCCGATGCCATCGAGCGCCATCAGCAAAAGATCGGCGCAGCACTGGCGCAGGAATCCGGCAAGAGCCTTGACGATGCCGTGGCCGAAACCGGCTACGGTGTTGAGCTGATGCGCTACCATGCCGAATGGGCGCGCCGCGTCGAGGGCGAGGTGATCGAGAGCGATACGCCGGATGAAACGCTGATGCTGAAGCGTGCACCGATCGGCGTCGTCGCCTGCCTGATCCCCTTCAACTTCCCTGTTTACACGCTGGTACGCAAGATCGCGCCGGCTCTGATCACCGGTAATGCCGTGGTCGTGCGCCCGAGCAACAACACGCCGACATCGGCCTTCGTCTTCGCCGAAGCGATCAAGGAAGCAGACCTTCCCGCAGGCCTCGTCAGCATCATGGCCATGAGCCACGAGGTGGCCCAGGTGATGGCGACGCGCCGTGAGGTCGGCATGATCACCCTGACCGGCAGCGTTGCCGCCGGTCAGACGGTTCTGGAATACTGCAAGGCCAACATCGCCAAGCCCTCACTGGAACTCGGCGGCAAGACGCCTGTCATCATCGAGCCGGATGCCGATCTCGACGTGGTGACGAAAAGCGTGCTGGCCGCCAAGACGGCCCATTGCGGCCAGGTCTGCACCTCCGTCGAGCGGCTTTACGTGCATGCCTCCGTGCATGGCACGCTTCTGGAAAAGCTCAAGGACGCCTTCGAACGCCGCCACTATGGCGACCGCGCCGAGGACCCGACCCTCATGGGACCGCTTGCCAATGCCGCAGCCCGCCTGCGTGTCCATCACATGGTCGAACGGGCCAAGGCCGATGGCGCGGTGATCGAGACGGGTGGCTTCCTGCCCGCAGGCGACGGCTATTTCTATCCGCCGACGCTTCTCTCCGACTGCCGCCAGGACATGGATATCGTTCAGGAGGAAGTCTTCGGGCCGGTGCTGGCGGTGATCCCCTATACCGATTTCGATGATGCGCTTGCCATGGCGAGTGACCACCAGTTCGGCCTCGCCTCGGTCGTCTTCACCGAGAACTACCGCAAGGTGATGAAGGCCGCGAACGAGATCGAGGCGGGTGAACTCTATATCAACCGCTTCCCGGCCGATCCCTACCAGGGCTACCACGCCGGCTGGAAGCGCTCCGGCCTCGGCGGCGACGACGGCAAACACGGCATGCTGGAATTCACCCAGACGCGCCTCGTCATTCTCAAACACTGATCACCAATTAGCCGGCTCAAGAATTCTTCATCGGAGGCATCCATGAAAGTCGCTTCGCTCAAGACACATGTTGTCGCAACGCCCGCGCCGCATATCGGCGGCATGTACTGGATCTTCATCGAGCTTGAGACAGCTTGCGGCATCACAGGCGTCGGTGAAATCTATTCGACCGCCTTCCATCCCTCAGGCATCGCGGTCCTCGTCGAAGACGTCTTCACCCGCTATCTTGAGGGTCACGATCCGCACCAGATCGAACGCTTCTGGCGCGCGGCCTATTCGAGCGGCTTTACCCAGCGACCGGATCCGACCATGGTCGGGATCATCTCGGGTCTCGAAATCGCCTGCTGGGACATCATCGGCAAGGCAGCCGGACGACCGGTCGCCGATCTGCTCGGCGGCCCGGTCCACGACAAGCTGCGCGCCTATACCTATCTTTATCCGAAGAATTCAGCCGGAGAATACGACTACAATGATCCGGATCTTGCCGCCGAAGAGGCGATCCGCATGGTCGAGGCCGGCTTCACCGGTCTGAAATTCGATCCGGCCGGCCCCTACACCAATTATTCCGGTCACCAGCTGTCGCTGCCGGTCATGGATCGTTGCGAGGAGTTTTGCCAGAAGATCCGTGATGCCATCGGCAACCGCGCCGACATCCTCTTCGGCACCCACGGCCAGATGGTGCCCTCCTCCGCCATCCGCCTGGCGAAGCGGCTGGAGAAATACGATCCGCTCTGGTTCGAGGAGCCCGTTCCGCCCGGCCAGGAAGCGGCCATGGCGGAAGTCGCCCGCGCCACCTCGATCCCCGTCTCGACGGGTGAGCGGCTGACCACGAAATACGAATTCCAGAGAGTATTGCAGCTTGGCTCTGCCTCCATCCTGCAGATGAATGTCGCTCGCGTCGGCGGCTTGCTGGAGGCGAAAAAGATCGCCGGGATGGCCGAGTCCTTTTATGCACAGATCGCGCCGCATCTCTACAACGGCCCGGTCGGAGCGGCGGCGTCGATCCAGCTTGCGGTAACCTGCCCGAACTTCCTCATCCATGAGGCGATCATGGATTTCGGCGGCTTCCACGCCGAGGTGCTGAAGACAAAGCTCGGCTTCGACGACGGCTACCTCATCCCCTCGCGCGAGCCGGGTCTCGGCATCGAACTGAACCACGAGGTCATCGCGAGGCACACGCCCTATACCGGCGACCGGCTGCATCTGCAGATGGCGGCGGAGCATGCAGACGTGAAAGCCTTCGCACCGGCCAAGGGCTGAGGATATCCCATGATCTTCGATTTCATCGTGGTCGGTGCAGGCTCGGCAGGCTGCATCGTGGCCAGCCGCCTGAGCGAAAGCGGGCGTCATTCCGTGCTGCTCATCGAGGCCGGTGGCGAGGACAAGTCCTTCTGGTTCAAGATCCCGGTCGGCTACGCCAAGAGCTACTACAATCCCAAGGTCAACTGGATGTACCGCACTGAGCCAGAGGCAAACCTCGGTGGGCGGCGGATCTACGCCCCGCGCGGCAAGGTGCAGGGCGGCTCCGGCTCGATCAATGCCATGGTTTTCGTGCGGGGTGCGGCAGAGGATTTCGACGACTGGCGGGCCGCCGGCAATCCCGGCTGGGGCTTCGATGACGTGCTGCCTTTCTTCCGGAAGCTGGAAACCCATGCCCGTGGCGAAAGCCGCTGGCATGGCGGAAGCGGCCCGATCCATGTGACACCGATGCGTGGCGCCACGCATCCGGTAAGCGACGCCTTCCTCGATGCCTGTAATGAGCTCGGCATCCCGCTCAACGAGGATTTCAACGGCGAGACGCTTGAAGGGGCCGGCGTCTACGACGTCAATACAAGGCGCGGCCAGCGTTCGCATTCCAGCGCCGAATATCTGCGCCCGGCGCTCAAACGACCAAACCTGACGATCGAGCGCGAGGCCCATGCAAGGCGTTTGCTGGTAGAGGCGGATGGCAGGGTGTCGGGCATCGAGGTCATGCAGCATGGCCGGCTGCGTAGCTTCAGCGCCCGCCGCGAGGTGATCCTGGCAGCTGGTGCCGTCGACACCCCGAAACTGATGCAGCTTTCAGGCTTCGGCGACGGAGCAACCCTGTTTGCCCATGCCATCGAGACCCGCAAACATCTGCCGGCCGTCGGCCAGAACCTGCAGGATCATCTCTGCGCCAGCTTCTACTACCGTTCGAAACAGCCCACACTGAACGGCGATTTCGCAAGCCTCATTGGCCAGGCGCGCTTCGGTCTGACTTGGCTCCTGAAACGCAGCGGCCCCTTCGCGATGAGCGTGAATCAGGCCGGCGGCTTCTTCCGGGGATCAGCTGAGGAGACACGGCCAAACATTCAGGTCTACTTCAACCCGCTGTCCTATAGGATCCCGGACAGTCCTAGAGCCCGCCTGACACCGGAGCCCTACCCAGGCTTTCTGATCGCATTCAATGCCTGTCGTCCGACCAGCAAAGGCACGATTTCCATTGCCTCGCCCGACGCTTCAGACGCTCCGCTCATTCGACCAAACTACCTGTCAACGCAACGGGATATCGATGAAGTTCTGCAGGGGAGCCGGCTGATGCGCCGCATCGCGGACGCGCGCGCGCTGGACGGCTGGGTGGAGGAGGAAGTGTCACCATCCAAGGCTGCCGATACAGATGCGAAACTACTCGACTATTTCCGTCTCAACAGCGGCTCGATCTACCACTTGTGCGGCACCTGCGCGATGGGGACAGATCCATACGAGGCTGTGGTGGATGCCCGCCTCAGGGTCCATGGTGTCCCAGGCCTGCGCATCGTCGATGCCTCCATCTTCCCCAACATTACCGCCGGCAACATCAACGCCCCGACCATGATGGTCGCGGAAAAGGGGGCCGCGATGATCCTGGAAGACGCCGTCTCAGCCTGACATCAGCGCATGAAAAAAGCCGGACCTAAGGGCCCGGCTTCAATCTTTGTCAGCCGTCAGCAGCCGATCAGGCGGCAACAAGAACGCCGTTCAGGTTGGTGAGCTCGGCGAGATACTGCTCGAGCTTGGTGCGGTGCTCGTGGTGCTCGACACCTTCCAGTTCCTTGCGGGCTTCGTCGATGCGCTTGGTCAGCGTGTCGGGCGAGATTTCCGAAAGCGGAACGGCGGATTCGGCAAGCAGTGTGCAGCCGGTCGGCAGGACGTCGGCAAAACCGCCGAAGACCACATACTTGGACACCTGACCGGAAGCGAGCTTGACGCTCACCACGCCCGGCTTGATGGTCGTCATGGTCGGCGCATGATTGGCCATGACGGTCATTTCGCCTTCCGTTGCCGGAATGACGACTTCGATCACCTGTTCGGAGAGCAGAAGACGCTCGGGCGAAACGAGCTCAAAGTTGAAATTGTCGGCCATGGTCGTTCACTTCTCTGATGAAGGATGGAGCGGCACGCGGGTCATCCCGCGTGCCGGCAGTCCCTGTACTTAGGCAGCTTCGGCAGCCAGGCGCTTGGCCTTCTCGATGGCTTCCTCGATGGAGCCGACCATGTAGAAGGCGGCTTCCGGCAGGTGGTCGTAGTCGCCGTTGACGAGGCCCTTGAAGCCCTTGATCGTGTCTTCGAGTGCGACCAGCTTGCCCGGCGAACCGGTGAAGATTTCAGCAACAAAGAACGGCTGGGACAGGAAGCGCTCGATCTTACGGGCGCGGGCAACCGTCATCTTGTCCTCTTCGGACAGTTCGTCCATGCCGAGGATGGCGATGATGTCCTGAAGCGACTTGTAGCGCTGCAGAGTCGTCTGAACCTTACGAGCGATCTCGTAGTGCTCTTCGCCGACAACCAGCGGGTCAAGCATGCGCGAGGTCGAGTCGAGCGGGTCAACAGCCGGGTAGATACCCTTTTCGGCGATCGAGCGCGACAGAACCGTCGTTGCGTCCAAGTGGGCGAACGAAGTGGCCGGAGCCGGGTCGGTCAAGTCGTCGGCGGGAACGTAGATGGCCTGAACCGAGGTGATCGAACCCTTGGTCGTGGTGGTGATGCGTTCCTGCATCTGACCCATGTCGGTAGCAAGCGTCGGCTGATAACCAACTGCCGACGGGATACGGCCGAGCAGAGCCGACACTTCGGAACCTGCCTGGGTGAAGCGGAAGATGTTGTCGACGAAGAACAGAACGTCCTGGCCCTTGTCGCGGAAGTCTTCAGCGATCGTCAGACCGGTGAGAGCAACGCGAGCGCGGGCGCCCGGCGGTTCGTTCATCTGGCCGTATACGAGCGCAGCCTTGGAGCCTTCGCCGCCGCCGTGCTTGTTAACGCCGGACTCGATCATCTCGTGGTAAAGGTCGTTGCCTTCGCGGGTACGTTCACCCACGCCTGCAAACACGGAGTAACCGCCGTGTGCCTTCGCAACGTTGTTGATCAGTTCCATGATCAGAACGGTCTTGCCAACGCCGGCGCCGCCGAACAGGCCGATCTTGCCGCCCTTGGCGTAAGGTGCGAGCAGGTCGACGACCTTGATGCCAGTGACGAGGATCTGCGATTCCGTCGACTGTTCGACGTAAGCAGGCGCTTCCTGGTGGATCGAACGACGGCCTTCGGTGACGAGCGGACCGGCTTCGTCAACCGGCTCGCCGATGACGTTCATGATGCGGCCGAGCGTTTCCGGACCAACCGGAACGGTGATCGGAGCGCCCGTGTCGCTGACCGGCTGGCCGCGGACGAGACCTTCAGTCGAGTCCATGGCGATCGTGCGGACCTGGTTTTCGCCGAGGTGCTGCGCGACTTCGAGAACGAGGCGGTTGCCGCCGTTATCGGTTTCCAGCGCGTTCAGGATCGGGGGCAGTTCGCCTTCGAATGCGACGTCGACGACGGCGCCGATGACCTGCGTAACCTTGCCGAGAGCACCAGCTGCGGACTTCACCGCCTTAGACTTGGGGGTAGCTGCCTTAGCCATGTATCTTACCCTCTTTCCTTAACCTCAGAGCGCTTCCGCGCCCGAAATGATTTCAATGAGTTCCTTGGTGATCTGTGCCTGACGCTGACGGTTGTAGGAAAGTGTCAGCTTGTTGATCATCTCACCGGCATTGCGTGTCGCATTGTCCATGGCGCTCATCTTGGCGCCCATTTCACCCGCGACGTTTTCGAGCAGGGCCCGGAAAATCTGAACCGAGATATTGCGCGGGATGAGATCTTCGAGAATCCCGGCCGCATCCGGCTCGTATTCGTAGAGTGCCGATGCACCACCCTGCGGAGCAGCCTCGGCCGGAGCGGCCGGGATGATCTGCTGGGCGGTCGGGATCTGGCTGATCACCGACTTGAACTCGGAATAGAACAGCGTGCAGACATCGAATTCGCCGCGGTCGAACATACCGATGACCTTGCGACCGATGGCATCCGCATTGGTGAAGCCGACACGCTTCACTTCGCGCAGATCCGTACGTTCGACGATCAGGCCGGCGAACTCGCGGCGCAGGCTGTCGTAGCCCTTCTTGCCGACGCAGAAAATCTTGACCGTCTTGCCCTGAGCCAGGAGCTTGCGCGCATGGTCACGGGCGAAACGGGCGATCGACGAGTTGAAACCGCCGCACAGACCACGCTCGGCAGTGCAGACGACGAGCAGATGCACGTCGTCCTTGCCGGTGCCGGTCATCAGGCGGGGTGCGCTGTCGTCCGAACCCACGGCTTGCGCGATGTTGGCCAGGACGACACCCATGCGCTGCGAGTACGGGCGAGCAGCCTCGGCCGCTTCCTGCGCACGACGCAGCTTCGCCGCGGCGACCATTTTCATCGCCTTGGTGATCTTCTGCGTCGCCTTGACGGAGGCGATCCGGTTTTTCAGATCCTTTAGTGAAGGCATCCGTTATCCGTCCTTGGCTTGAGCCTGAATTAGGCGAAGTTCTTCGCGAAGCTATCGAGGGCGGCCTTGAGCTTGCCCTTGGTGTCGTCGCTGATCGCCTTGTCGGTGCGGATCGCGTCCAGGATCGCCTTGCCTTCCGAGTGGAGGTAGGAGAGGAGACCCTGTTCGAACTTGCCAACCTGGTTGACCGGAACCTTATCGAGGTAGCCGTTCACGCCAGCGAAGATCACAGCAACCTGCTCTTCCGTCTTGAGCGGAGAGAACTGAGCCTGCTTCAGGAGTTCCGTCAGACGGGCACCACGGTTCAGCAGGCGCTGGGTGGCGGCGTCGAGGTCGGAACCGAACTGGGCGAAGGCGGCCATTTCGCGATACTGGGCGAGCTCACCCTTGATCGAGCCGGCAACCTGCTTCATCGCCTTGATCTGCGCGGCAGAACCAACGCGCGAAACCGACAGACCGACGTTAACGGCCGGACGAATGCCCTGATAGAACAGGTCGGTTTCAAGGAAGATCTGACCGTCGGTGATCGAGATGACGTTGGTCGGGATAAAGGCCGAAACGTCGTTACCCTGGGTTTCGATAACCGGCAGAGCGGTCAGCGAGCCGGCACCGGCAGCGTCGCCCATCTTGGCGGCGCGCTCGAGCAGGCGGGAGTGGAGATAGAAAACGTCGCCCGGGTAAGCTTCGCGGCCCGGAGGGCGACGCAGCAGGAGCGACATCTGACGGTAGGCAACGGCCTGCTTCGACAGGTCGTCGTAAGCGATCAGGGCGTGCTGGCCGTTGTCGCGGAAGTATTCGCCCATGGCGCAGCCGGCGAACGGTGCGAGATACTGCATCGGAGCCGGGTCCGAAGCGGTGGCGGCAATGATGATCGAGTACTGGAGGGCGCCGCGCTCTTCGAGGATCTTGACGAACTGGGCGACGGTCGAACGCTTCTGGCCAACAGCGACGTAGACGCAGTAGAGCTTGTCGTTATCAGGGCCATTGTCGTGGATCGGCTTCTGGTTCAGGAAGGTGTCCAGAATGATCGCGGTCTTGCCGGTCTGACGGTCACCGATGACGAGCTCGCGCTGGCCACGGCCAACCGGGATGAGGGCGTCGATGGCCTTGAGGCCGGTCGACATCGGCTCATGAACCGACTTGCGCGGGATGATGCCCGGAGCCTTCACGTCGACGCGCGAACGGCGGGTCGCGTTGATCGGGCCCTTGCCGTCGATCGGGTTGCCGAGAGCGTCAACGACGCGGCCGAGCAGTTCCGGACCAACCGGAACGTCTACGATGGCGCCGGTCCGCTTGACGATGTCGCCTTCCTTGATGCCGCGGTCGGCACCGAAGATAACCACACCGACGTTGTCGGCTTCGAGGTTGAGCGCCATGCCGCGGATGCCGCCCGGGAACTCGACCATTTCGCCGGCCTGAACGTTGTCGAGGCCATAGACGCGGGCGATACCGTCACCGACGGACAGAACCTGGCCAACTTCAGAGACTTCTGCCTCTTTGCCGAAGTTCTTGATTTGATCTTTAAGAATTGCGGAAATTTCCGCGGCGCGGATATCCATCAGCCAACCTCTTTCAGTGCAAGCTTAAGGGTGGAAAGTTTGGTGCGAAGGGACGTGTCGATCTGGCGGGAGCCGATCTTGACGATCAGGCCGCCGAGCAAAGACGGATCGACCGTGACGGAGATCGAAACTTCCTTGCCGGTAACGCCCTTCAGCGCCGCTTTCAGTTCGGTTTCCTGCTCTGCCGAAAGGGCATGAGCAGACGTGACGTCAGCCGTCATCTCACCCTTGTGACGGGCGAGGATCTGGCGATAGGCAGCCACCATGCCGGGAACGGCAAACAGGCGACGATTGCTTGCAACGACCTTCAGGAAGTTCAACACCAGCGCGTTGAAACCGGCCTTTTCGCCGATCGCGCTGATAGCCTTGACCTGGTCTTCGGCCGTGAAGACGGGCGACTGTACCAGGCGCTTCAGATCGGCGCTTTCGTCGATCATCGCCTGGAAACGGTTGAGATCGGCGGCGACGGCGTCAAGCACGCCGGCTTCGAGCGCAAGCTCGAAAAGCGACGATGCGTAACGCTCCGCCACGCCTGAAATCACTTGGGATGCGTCTGCCACGGGCAAAAAATTCCCTGATCTTGATCCAGGGGGCCGGACACCTCGATTGAGGCCTCTCAAGCTCCTGATATCGTTTTGTTTTTCCCCAAAAACACAAGCATGCTGCACTTGCGTTTTCCGAATTTCGCGGTTCGTCTAGCATAGCAGGTCTAGACTCGCAACACGCGTATTAACGGTTTGATCCTTCAGAGCAAGGCCTTGGAGCTTTTTTTGTCCGAAACTGCGTCAAATTGACGAGATATCGGCTGAGCCCGTTCGAAAAGCGAAGATCAAGCCAGACCAAAGACATAGGCGAGGGTGAGGGAAGCGATGACCGCCTGCACAACCAGGAGGAGAAGGTTGCGCCAGGTGCTGCCCTGGTCGGACATGATGGACAGGACCCGGGCGAAGGCCGAAAGCCCGACGGCGGCGCCGAAAGCCAAGTAGACGGTCGGCTGGGCAAGCAGCAGCGCGGTCCCGGCAAAGCCGACGATCAAGCCGCCGATCGATCGCGCGGCTCCGAGCCCTTCCGGGCGGCCTTCTGCTGGAACAAGCGCAAGCGCCTTCAGGGTGAGGCCTGGGGCAAAGAGCACAAAGCATCCGATGAGCGCTGCGACAGAAGCCGCAAGAAAGGCGAGCTGCTCGCCGAGTTCGATGGGAAAGTAGAATTCCATGGATCAACCCGCTTGGAAACAAACCGCGCGGCTTATGCCACGAAACGCGCGGCTGCGGTATGGCTCCGAGCCCTAATTCGCAGGTGATGCGACGCAATCTTTACCGATCAGCTCAAAGGAAGCTCTGCGGATCGACATCCACCTGCACCTGGATCGACCGTCGTTCTTTCGGCCCGCGCTCAAGCATGCTTCGGACGAAGGCCTGCATGTCGCTGTTGCGGCGGCCATGGACGAGCAGTCGGAAGCGATGGCGACCACGGATGAGCGCAAGTGGCGCTTCGGCGGGACCGAGGATCATGATGCCGCTTTCATGGGGCGCAGCCTGTCGCAGCCCGCGCGCATGCCCCTCGGCCTCGGCGCGGCTATCGGCCGAGACGATAATCGAAACGAGACGACCGAAAGGCGGCAGTTGCGCCCGCTCGCGCTCCAGTATTTCGCGCTCATAGAAGGCGGCGGCATCACCCGAGATGATCGCCTGCATGACGGGATGCTGAGGCTGGAACGTCTGCAACAGACCAAGGCTCTTGCGCCCGGTACGGCCGGCACGACCCGTCACCTGCGAGAGCAGCTGGAATGTCCGTTCGGCAGCACGCGGATCGCCATTCGACAGACCGATATCGGCATCGATGATGCCGACCAGCGTCATCAGCGGGAAATTATGCCCCTTCGCCACGAGCTGCGTACCAATGACGATGTCGGCCTCGCCATTGGCGATCGCCTCGAGTTCGAGCCGCAATCGCTTGACCCCGCCGATATCCGACGAGAGCACCAGCGTCCGCGCATCGGGAAAGTGTTTCTCCACCTCTTCGGCGATGCGCTCGACCCCCGGGCCGCAGGCGACCAGATGATCGAGTGTCCCGCATTCCGGGCAGGCGTTCGGCGTCGGCTCATGATAGCCGCACTGGTGGCACTGGATCTGGCCGCGAAAACGATGCTCGACCAGCCAGCTCGAACATTGCGGGCACTGGAAGCGATGGCCGCAGACCCGGCAGAGGGTCAGCGGCGCATATCCTCGTCGATTGAGGAAGAGCAGCGCCTGTTCGCCGCGCTCCACCGCCTTGCCAACGGATCGCAACAGGATCGGCGACAGAAAGCCGCCCCGTTCGGGCGGCGCACGCCGCATGTCGATGAGGTGCAGATCCGGCATCGCGGCATCGGCAAAGCGGGTCGGCAGATGGATGCGGGTATAGCGGCCGGCGATACAGTTGACCTGACTTTCAACCGACGGCGTGGCCGAGACGAGCACGACCGGGAAGTTCGCGATGCGCGCCCGCACAACGGCCATGTCCCGCGCATTATAGAAGACGCGGTCTTCCTGCTTGAAGGCGGGGTCATGCTCTTCGTCGACGATGATGAGCCCAAGGTTCTCGAAAGGCAGGAAGAGCGCCGAACGCGCACCGGCGACAACCCGGATCTCGCCGGTCGCGACCTGACGCCAGACCTTTTCGCGCGTGCGCGTCGCGAGATCCGAATGCCATTCCCCGGGCTTGGAGCCGAAGCGATCCTGGAAGCGCTCGAGGAAGTTGGCAGTGAGCGCGATTTCCGGCAGCAGGATCAGCACCTGCTTGCCCTGTTTCAGCGTCTCGGCAATCGCCTCGAAATAGACCTCCGTCTTGCCGGAGCCTGTCACGCCATCGATCAGGGAAACGGCAAAGCCACCCTTGCGCAGACTGTCGAGGATCTCTTCCGCCGCTTCCTTCTGCGGACCGGCGAGACGGTTCTCCGCATAGTCAGGATCGGGAGCCGCAACCAGCGGCGGCGGCGGCAGGAAGACCTGTTCGAACACCCCCTGTTTGACGAGACCGTCAATGACGCTGGTCGAGACGCCGCTCGCATGAGCAAGCCCGCTCTTCGTCCAGGAGAGACCATCGGCCGCCATCTCCAGAACCTTCTGGCGCGCAGGCGTCAGACGCTCCGGCTCATATCCGGCATAGCGCAGCCCCTCGATCATCGGTTCGGGATCGAAGGCGGCAGGCGCCCGAAGCGCCATGCGGGCCACATAACCCGGTGGAGAGAGCGTGTAGGCAGCCACCCAGTCGAGGAAGGTACGCATGTCCTGGTCGAGCGGTGGGCAGTCGAAGACCTTGGTGATTTCCCTGAGCTTCTTCGGATCAACTGATGTGTCCTCGCCGCCGTCCCAGACCACACCGATCACCTGTCGCGGCCCAAGCGGCACCTGCACGATCGCGCCCGGCTCCACCGTCAGCTCATCGGGCACCGCGTAGCTGTAGGCCGTTGGTGCTGGCATGGGAACGAGCACCGGCACCACCTTGCGGCGCGGTGTTTCGAACAGTTCTCCGAACAGGCTTTTCGAATCGTCCTTCATCGGGCTGCAACTTGCCCCCTGAGGATCGGAAAGAAAACAGGCTTTATGTAAGGGGAGAGATCAGCGGAAACTGCGGTCGGGATCGGCCGGCAGCCGATGGACCGTGAAGTCTTCCAGCGCCTTGGTCACCTCGGCGGGATCGCCGTCGAGAGCCTCGACCGGAATCAGATTGCCGACGGTGAAATCGAAGCGACCGCCGCGCTTGTTGAGAAGCTCGTAGAAGACGGTCATGTCGCGCAGTTCTGTCGACCAGCGGGCGAACCAGTAGAACAGGCCGGAATTGCGCGCCTTCATGTTCACCGGCAGAATCGGCAGATTGTATTTGCGCGCAAGCGAAATCGCAGACGTCTTCCAGGGCCGCTCGTTCAGCTTGCCTTCGTCCCAATAGGCGATGCGGCCCGAGGGAAAGAGGATGGTCGCCCTGCCCTCTTCCACGGCCCGCGTGGTGAGCTTCAGCGTTTCCCGCGCCTTCAGCTTCGACTTGTGCTCCTCGCGCCATTCGACCGGAATGATGATCTCGGCGAGACGCGGATTGACCCTGACCGCATCGCGGTTGGCAAAGAAGGTCATGTCGGGACGGCGATCCTTGAGCAGATCATACATCGCCACCCCGTCGGCGATCCCCGTCGGATGGTTGCTGACCAGGATGAAGCCGCCGGATGGGGGCATGCGGTCGGCATGCCGCACCTGGATATCGAGACGCAGCGCAGCGCTCAGGTAGTCAAAGACCTGCGGACCCGGAAGATTAGCGACATCATTGGCGAACTGGATCGCCTTGTCATAGCGCAGCACGCTATAAAGAAAGGGTCGCATGACGGGCCAAAGGGGATGCTCGACGAGCTTCTGACCGCGCTCGGCGATCAGCGTGTCGACGATATGTCCGGGGCGCCCGTGAGACAGGAGCGACAGGGTGTCGGTGACGCTCGCGAAAGTGGAGACGGGAGAGCGGCGCATCAGCATTTACCTCGCCAGAGTTCCAGAGGGTTTCTGGCAGCGATTTGTGATCCGGTCATGACAGCCCCGATATTCGTCTTTCGTTAACCCTCCCGCGCCATCGTGAGCCGGGTGGTCAACACTCAAAAACGCAAAAGGCGCCCAATTGATCCCGGCAGACGAAAAACTTCTTGGCGAACGTGCCACCTGGCTGGAGAGCCTGGGCGCTGAGCGCCGGCTGTCGGCCAATACGCTCGATGCCTATGAACGCGACACCCGGCAATTCCTGCAGTTTTTGTCCGCCCATGTCGGCGGCACCGTGAAGATCGACGATATTAAGGCGCTGCGCCCGGCCGACCTGCGCGGCTTCCTGGCCCATCGCCGCAAGGAAGGGGCAGGCGCCCGGTCGCTTGGCCGTCATCTGGCGGGCCTCCGCTCCTTCCTGCGCCATCTGGAGCGCAAGGGCCTCGTCAATGCCGCAGGTGCAAGCGCGATCCGATCTCCGAAGCAGCCGAAATCCCTGCCCAAGCCACTCAGCGGCCGCCAGGCGCTCACAGTGGTCGCCGTGGACACGCAGATGAACGAAGAGCCCTGGATCGCGGCGCGCGATGCAGCGGTGCTCTCGCTTCTCTATGGCTGCGGTCTGCGTATCTCCGAGGCGCTTGGCCTGACGCCCGAGGTATTCGAGGGCAGGCCGAAGAGCCTGCGCATCACGGGTAAAGGTGGCAAGATGCGACTGGTGCCGCTGCTTCCCGTCGTCATGGAGGCCGTGGAAAACTACTACAAGCTCTGCCCCTATCATCTGGAACCCGGCGCTCCGCTTTTCCGAGGCGCCCGGGGCGGCCCGCTTCAGCCAGCAATCATCCAACGCGAGATGCAGAAGCTGCGCTCGGCACTTGGCCTGCCGGATTCAGCCACACCCCATGCCCTGCGCCACTCCTTCGCGACCCATCTTCTCGGCAGCGGCGGCGACTTGAGGACGATCCAGGAGCTGCTCGGCCATGCGAGCCTCTCGACCACACAGATCTACACCGGTGTCGACAGCGCACGGCTTTTGGACATCTACGATCGCGCCCATCCCCGCGCCTGACGTGTCTCGATCGCACCCGCGTTAACCAAGATCCTTAATCGAACGTGAGGGCGATCGCTTCTATTCTCCGGACTTCTGACAGGAGACGACATGAACGCGCATCGCCTTTTATCGCTGCGGCCGCACCTGCCGCGCCTTTCACCGTCTGAAATCGGTCTCTGGATCGCAGGCGTGCTGCCGCTCGCCCTCGTCGTCCTCCTGCTCGCCACCCTCCTTGCAGTCAGCCCGGCGCGCGCTTCCGATGTCGCCTGCCATGGCGAGAACCTGCTCGTGGCGATGGAAAAGGAAAAGCCGGAAGAGCTCGCGAAGATCCGCGCCGAAGCCGCCAAAATACCGAATGGCCAGGGGATCTTCTGGAAGGTTGAGAAGGCAGGCCTGCAGCCCTCCTACCTGCTCGGCACCATGCATGTCACCGATCCCCGCGTTCTGACCATGCCGAACGGCGCCCGCGAAGCGGCTGCAGCCGCAGATGTGGTCGTCATCGAATCAGACGAGATCCTCGACGAGCAGAAGGCCGCCGCTTCGCTGCTCATGCATCCCGAACTGACAATGTTCACCGATGGCAAGTCGGTGAAGGACCATCTTGACGCTGAAGAACTCCAGCGATTGGAAGCCGGGCTGAAGCAGCGTGGCCTGGCGCTAGGTGCCGTCGCCAAGATGAAGCCATGGATCCTGGCGAGCTTCGTGGCGCTCCCGGCATGCGAACTTTCCCGCAAGGCAGCCGGCGCCTCCTTCCTGGACAAGAAGATCGCCGAAGATGCCGTGGCTGCGGAGAAGCCGGTTGCCGGCCTTGAAACGCTGGTCGAGCAGCTGGAAGCCATGGCCGACCTACCGGTCGATTTTCATTTCAAGGCGTTGATCGAAACGATCGAACTCGGCGACAAGATGGAGGACGTCATTGAAACCATGACGGAGCTCTATCTCGCCGGTGACATCGGCATGACCATGCCCTTGCTGAAAGTCGTCGCCCCCACCGCCGCCGGTGAAGACGAGAGCGCCTACGCCGCTTTCGAGACCCGCATCGTCCGAGATCGCAACCTGGTCATGGCCGAAGGTAGCAAGCAGCACCTGGAAAAAGGAAACGCCTTTATCGCCGTCGGCGCGCTGCATCTGCCGGGCGAAGAAGGTCTGGTCGAATTGCTGCGCGGCCAGGGCTACACCGTTACGCGGATCGACGGCTAGGGTCTTTCGAAGCGGCAAAGCGCTTCAGGAAGGTCTTCACGATCAGCTTGTGGAACGGCGTGACGAAGAGGATGTAGATCCGGCCGAACAGATTGTGCCGCTTGACGAGCGTCGTCAGCGACACATGCTGATGACCGGCGCCCTCCGGCTCCACGGCGACGATGATCCTGAAGTCGAGATGCTTATCGTTGAAGCCAAGCAGCACATGCTGTTCATCCTGCGCCAGAACCGGAAAGCCGCCGATGCGATCCTGACCGGTCAACTCTAACTCTGCTGATTTCAAGCCGAAGAGACCGACGATCCGATTGCGGATCTTGAGCAGAGCGCCGACCCAGCGCGGCGCCCGCCCCATAAGCTCGCTCGCAACCTCCATCGGAACGAGATCGTTTCGATCGAGGCGGACACTGTAGCTGTCGGCCCAATCGGCATTGGCAAGGTCAGGATGCGGGAGCACGACACGCTGTTCGACCACAACACCCATACTGTCCCCCTTGGCGATCACCCCCGCGTCATGCGGGTGGCAACCGGCGTCTTCCAGTAGAACTGATGTACCAGAAGCGCTAGGATGTGCACTGCGATCAAAAGCCACATGAGGCTCTTCAGCGGGCCGCCATGCACGAAGCCTGCGGTTTCGTTGCCGAAGTAGTAGGCGCCGATGCCACTGAGCGGGATAAGGAAGAACAAGGCATAGAAGGTACCATGCGCCAGCTTCGCAGCGACTGCCAGGATCGGCGGCTCCTCAGCCGGCGCCGGCGGCGCCCCTCGGGTGAAGCGGATCACCAGGCGCACAAGCCCGAGACACAGAACGGCAATCCCGACATAGGCATGGATATTGGCGAAGGTCAGGTCCTCAGGCGAAGGGACCTCCCCGCGTTCGTAGGCTTCAGCCACCTCCTCCATCGCATCAGAGAAGATGAGATTGAAGAGAATGAGCAGGGCCATCAGCCAGTGAAGGGCCTTCTGCGGGATGGAATAGGAGGCGGGTGCGACATGGGCCATGGTCTTGCCTTTCGGGAGGAGCAAAGGGAGGCACTGACCACACATGATAAAGGCCGCCGCCTGGGGTACAAGCGACGGCCTTCAACCTTACCGAAATATAATAATTGACCTATGTTAGGTCTGACGCCTTACATGTGCAGCGGCTTGAAGAAGGTCGCGAGTGCGGCCTCCTTCACGGCTTCCGACATGGTCGGGTGGGCGTGGCAGGTGCGGCCGAGATCCTCCGACGAACCACCGAATTCCATGAGCACGGCAGCTTCGTGGATCATCTCGCCAGCGCCGAGGCCGATGATGTGAACGCCGAGAACGCGGTCCGTGTCCTTGTCGGCCAGAACCTTCACAAAGCCGTCCATGGCCTGCATGGCGCGCGCACGGCCATTGGCCGTGAACGGGAACTTGCCGACCTTGTACGCGACGCCTGCGGCCTTGAGCTCTTCCTCGGTCTTGCCGACGGAAGCGACTTCCGGCTGGGTGTAGACGACGCCGGGGATGACCTCGTAGTTCACATGGCCATGCTGGCCGGCGAGGATTTCGGCAAGCGCCACGCCTTCGTCTTCGGCCTTGTGAGCAAGCATCGGCCCCTTGACCACGTCACCGATCGCAAAGATGCCGGCGACATTGGTGCGATAGTGGCCGTCGATTTCGACGCGACCACGGTTGTCGAGGGCAACGCCCGCTTCTTCGAGGCCGAGACCCGCCGTGTAGGGCTTGCGGCCGGTGGCGACGAGCACCACGTCCGCGTCGAGCGTCTGGGCTTCGCCGCCCTTGACCGGCTCGAACGTGACCTTAGCACCCTCACCCGACTTCACGACACCGGTAACCTTGGCGCCGAGATTGAATTCCATGCCCTGCTTGGCAAGGATGCGCTGGAACTGCTTGGAGACTTCGCCATCCATACCGCCGAGGATCGTGTCGAGATATTCGATGACGGTGACCTTGGCGCCGAGGCGCGACCAGACCGAGCCGAGTTCAAGGCCGATGACACCGCCGCCGACGACGATCATCTTGGCCGGGACCTTTTCAAGCGCAATGCCGCCGGTCGAGGACACGATCACCTTTTCGTCGATTTCGACGGCAACACCCGGAATGCCGGCGACGTCGGAACCGGTGGCGATGACGATGTTCTTGGTTTCCAGGACCTGGACTTCGCCCGCGTCGTTGGTGACTTCAACCTTGCCGGCCGAAAGGATCTTGCCGGTGCCCTGGATGCCGTCGATCTTGTTCTTCTTGAACAGGAAAGCGACGCCTTCGACGTTCGACTTCACGGTCGCGTCCTTGTGCGCCATCATCTTGCCGAGGTTCAATGTCGGCGCACCGACTTCGACACCGAGATCGGCCATGCCATGGGCGGCGTGGTGGAAGACTTCCGAGGCGTGCAGCAGGGCCTTGGAGGGGATGCAGCCGATGTTGAGGCAGGTGCCGCCATAGGTCGCGCGCTTTTCGACCACGGCAACCTTCATGCCGAGCTGGGCCGCCTTGATGGCGCAGACATAGCCGCCGGGGCCGGAGCCGATAACGATGACATCATAAGACATGGGAAGCTTCCTTCGTTTTCGACGGTTACCGACCGCCGCTGACATTCAAGAGGGCACCCGTGACATAGGATGCCTGAGGCGAGAGGAGATAAAGAACGCTGTCGGCCACTTCGTCGGCCGTTCCGGGCCTTTGCATCGGAACGATGGGTGCGAGATCGCGCGCCCTGTCCGGCAATCCGCCGGATGCATGAATTTCGGTATCGATGATCCCGGGCCTGATGGCATTGACCCGGATGCCCTCGGTCGCGACTTCGCGGGACAAGCCCACAGTAAAGGTATCGACGGCGGCCTTGGCGGCGGCATAGTCGACATACTGGCCCGAACTGCCGATCACGGCGGCCATGGACGAGATGTTGACGATCACGCCACCCTGCCCGCCATGCTTCGTCGACATGCGCTTCACCGCTTCCGTGGCGCACCGGATCTTGCCGATGACGTTGACGGCAAACATCCGGTCGAGCCGCGCCCGGTCGAATTCCTCGACCCGCGCCGTGACGTCGACCACGCCGGCATTGTTGACCAGACCATGGAGCGGTCCAAGGAGATCGGCGGCGGCGAAGATCGCGGCGATGCCTTCTTCGGTGGCGGTATCACCCTGGACGATTTCCGCACCGGCGCCTAGCGCGCGGCAGTCCGCAGCGACGGCCTCTGCGGCCAGCTTGTCCGAACGATAGTTGATTAGGAGGTCGTAACCCTGCGCGGCTGCCTTGCGGGAGACGGCAGCACCGATGCCACGACTGCCGCCGGTGACGAGAAGGATGGGACGGGTGGTCATGAGGCGCAGCCCTTAAACTCGAAGACATCCCAGGGCGCGCTGTTCATCCCCTTGCCGACAGCAGACGAAAGGATGGAAGGACCAAAGCCGGGCAGGAGAAGTGCATCGGGTGCGTCGGCGCCTTCCGGCGGCAGGAGATCGACATGGCCGGTCGCCTCGTCGATCCCGTAGACGATGCCCTTCCAGACGGTGCAGGCAGCAATCGTTGCCCCGGTTACGTCGCCCTCGGGGCAATTGTTCATCAGCATGCCGATGGGACGCTCGATTTCGGGATCGAACATGACGTGACCATTGAGCTTAAAAGTGCTTATTTCGGTGCTGAACCCGTGGGAAACAGGCGTATTCTCGCCGCTGGCAGTAGCAAAGACCAGCTCGACGCCGGTCTCGGCTTCGCGGTAGGTGGCTTTTTCAATCCGGCAATCGGCGGCCATAGCCGCATCAGACAGCGCGAGCGCGGCAAGAAGAACTATTGCTCTCGACGACGCGCCCATGCCTCACCTCAAAACGCCAGTGCGAGGAACATCAAGCCGAGGCCGGCCATGGCGCCAGTCCAGACGATCGAGCGGATATGGGGAATGCCTGCCAGATAGAGCGGATAATAGACGATGCGCCCGACAAACCAGACGATGGCACCGGTCAGGCCGAGGCCCGAGGTCTCACCGGTGAACAGCAACCCAGCGGCAAGGGCCACGAAGGCGGGATAGGTCTCGCGGAAATTCGATGACGCCCGTGCGGCGCGCCCGGCGAGCTTGCTCGCCGGCTGCTTGTTGTCGTCACGCGGGCCGGCATTCCACTCCGTGCCCAGCTCCTTGGTGGCCAGCATGCCCTGAAGGAGGACATGCGCCACCAGCAGGACCACGCTCCAGGCAAGAAGCAGGACCAGCGGAGAGGCGGAAGCGGATACCGGCTCCATCGTGCGTTTTCCTTAGAGGTCGAGAACCAGACGTTCCGGATCCTCGAGGCTTTCCTTGACGCGAACGAGGAAGGTGACCGCTTCCTTGCCGTCGACGATGCGGTGATCGTAGGAGAGCGCGAGATACATCATCGGACGAATGACGATCTGGCCACCGACGACGACCGGACGCTCCTGGATCTTGTGCATGCCGAGGATACCCGACTGCGGTGCATTCAGGATCGGCGAGGACATCAGCGAACCGTAGACGCCACCGTTGGAGATGGTGAAGGTACCGCCCTGCATGTCGGCCATCGACAGCTGACCATCACGGGCAGCCTTGCCGAGACGGCCGATGTCCTTTTCGATCTCGGCGATCGACATCTGGTCGGCATCGCGTACGATCGGCACGACCAGACCCTTGTCCGTGCCGACGGCAACGCCGATGTGGCAGTAGTTCTTGTAAATGATGTCGGTGCCGTCGATTTCGGCGTTAACGGCCGGCAGTTCCTTCAGCGCATGCGTGACGGCCTTGGTGAAGAAGCCCATGAAGCCGAGCTTCACGCCGTGCTTTTTCTCGAAGATGTCCTTGTAGCGGTTGCGCAGGGCCATCACGGCCGACATGTCCACCTCGTTATAGGTGGTCAGCATGGCAGCCGTGTTCTGGGCGTCCTTGAGGCGCTTGGCGATTGTCTGGCGCAGACGGGTCATCTTCACGCGCTCTTCGCGCGATGCGTCGTCGCCGGACGAAGCCGGACGCGGAGCAGCAGGGGCCGCGGCAACAGCCGGAGCAGCCGTACCCTTGGCGATGGCGGCGATCACGTCGCCCTTCAGCACCTGGCCACGCTTGCCGGAGCCGTCGACGTCAGAGGTCGCGATGTTGTTGTCGGCAGCGAGCTTGGCAGCAGCTGGAGCAGCCGGCATGGCCGAGGGAGCAGCCGGAGCAGCGGCGGCCGGAGCGGGCGCTGCAGCGGGAGCCGGTGCTGCGGCAGGGGCCGGAGCACCGGCACCAGCAGAACCGGTAGCACCTTCGGCGATCTGGCCGAGCAACGCGCCGAGACCGACGGTTTCGCCGTTCTGGGCGACGATTTCAGTCAGAACGCCCGAGACCGGCGACGGGACTTCGACAGTCACCTTGTCGGTTTCCAGTTCGACGAGGGGCTCGTCGGCCTTGACGGTGTCACCGACCTTCTTGAACCAGGTGCCAATAGTGGCTTCGCTGACGGATTCGCCGAGGGTGGGTACGCGGATTTCAGTGGCCATGATCTCAATTCCGTTGGTCAGAGAACGTTTCGGTCTGCGAGGGAGTGACTGGGCGGATCAACCGCCCAGTGCGTCCTCGAGGAAGGCTTCGAGCTGGGCAAGGTGCTTGGACATCAGGCCGGTTGCCGGCGAGGCGGCAGCCGGACGACCGGTGTAGCGCACGCGCTGGTACTTGGCGTCGATATGGGCGAGCACCCATTCCAGATACGGATCGATGAACGACCAGGCGCCCATGTTCTTCGGCTCTTCCTGGCACCAGACCATCTCCGCGTTGCGGAAGCGCGAGAGCTCGTTGATGAGCGCCTTGGCCGGGAACGGATAGAGCTGTTCGATGCGCAGCAGGTAGATGTCGTCGATGCCGCGCTTTTCGCGCTCTTCCAGAAGATCGTAATAGACCTTGCCGGAACACATGACGACGCGACGGATCTTCGCATCCTTCTGAAGCTTGATCGGGCCGTCCTTGATGACTTCGGCATCGTCCCACAGCAGGCGGTGGAACGAAGATTCACCAGCCATCTCGGCAAGGCTCGACGTGGCACGCTTGTGGCGCAGCAGTGACTTAGGCGTCATCATGATCAGCGGCTTGCGGAAGTCACGCTTCATCTGACGGCGCAGAATGTGGAAGTAGTTCGACGGCGTCGTGACGTTTGCGACCTGCATGTTGTCTTCGGCGCACATCTGCAGCCAGCGCTCGAGGCGGGCGGAGGAGTGTTCCGGACCCTGACCTTCGTAACCATGCGGCAGAAGGCAGACGAGGCCCGACATGCGCAGCCACTTGCGTTCACCCGACGAGATGAACTGGTCGAACACGACCTGCGCACCGTTGGCGAAGTCGCCGAACTGGGCTTCCCAGAGCGTCAGCGCATTCGGACGGGCCAGCGAATAGCCGTATTCGAAGCCGAGCACGGCTTCTTCCGAAAGCATCGAGTTGATGACTTCGTAGCGGGCCTGGTTCGGCGCCAGATTGGCGAGTGGGATGTAGCGGTCTTCAGTCTCCTGATCGTAGAGTACCGAATGACGTTGGCTGAAGGTGCCGCGTTCGCAATCCTGGCCGGACAGACGGATCTTGTGGCCGTCGAGGCAGAGCGAACCGAAGGCGAGTGCTTCGCCCATGGCCCAGTCGATGCCTTCGCCGGTCTCGATCATCTGCGCGCGGTTTTCCATGAAGCGCTGGATCGTGCGGTGTGCCTTGAAGCCTTCCGGAATGGTCGACAGCTTGCGGCCGATCTCCTTGAGCTGCTTCATCGGTACGGCGGTCTTGCCGCGGCGCTGTTCGTCGGCATTGTCGGCGGTCCTGAGACCCGACCATGCACCATCAAGCCAGTCGGCCTTGTTCGGCTTGTAGCTCTGGCCAGCCTCGAACTCCTGCTCAAGATGCGCGCGCCAGTCGGCCTTCATCTTCTCGAGTTCGCCCTCGGTGATCAGACCTTCGGCGATCAGACGCTCGCCATAGATGTTGACCACAGTCTTGTGGGCACGGATTTCCTTGTACATCTTCGGCTGGGTGAAGCTCGGCTCGTCGCCTTCGTTGTGACCGAAGCGGCGGTAGCAGAACATGTCGACGACGACAGGCTTGTGGAACTTCATCCGGTATTCGGTCGCGACCTTGGCCGCGTAGACGACGGCTTCCGGATCGTCACCGTTGACGTGGAAGATCGGCGCTTCGATCATCTTGGCGACGTCGGACGGATAAGGCGACGAACGCGAGAAGGCCGGATTGGTGGTGAAACCGATCTGGTTGTTGATGATCACGTGCAGCGTGCCGGCCACGCGGTGACCGCGCAGGCCCGACAGGCCGAGAATTTCGGCAGTCACACCCTGGCCGGCAAAAGCTGCATCACCATGCAGGAGAAGCGGCAGAACCTTGGCGCGCTCCTTCAGCGGAATGACATCGCCTTCCCAGATCTTGGCGAGCTGGTCCTGCTTGGCGCGGGCCTTGCCCATGACGACCGGGTTGACGATTTCCAGGTGCGAGGGGTTGGCCGTCAGCGACAGGTGAACCTTGTTGCCGTCGAACTCGCGGTCGGAGGAAGCGCCGAGGTGATACTTCACGTCGCCGGAACCTTCGACTTCGTCGGGCTTGAAGGAACCACCCTTGAATTCGTGGAAGACCGCACGATGCGGCTTGTGCATGACGTTGGTTAGGACGTTCAGACGACCGCGATGGGCCATGCCGAGAACAACCTGCTCGAGACCTTCCTGGCCACCGCGCTTGATGATCTGCTCAAGCGCCGGGATCAGCGATTCACCACCGTCGAGGCCGAAGCGCTTGGTGCCCTTGTACTTGACGTCGATGAACTGCTCGAAGCCCTCGGCCTCGATAAGCTTCTGCAGAATGGCCTTCTTGCCGTTCGGCGTGAATTCGACACCCTTGCCGGGGCCTTCGATGCGCTCCTGGATCCAGGCCTTTTCTTCCGGATTGGAGATGTGCATGAACTCGACGCCAAGCGTCGAGCAATAGGTGCGCTGCAGGATGTCGAGCATCTGCGGGATCGTGGCGTATTCCAGACCCAGCACGTTGTCGATGAAGATCTTGCGGCTGTAATCGGCTTCGGTAAAGCCGTAAGCGGTCGGTGAAAGCTCGTTGTAGTCATCAACCGGAGCGGCGAGACCGAGCGGATCGAGCTTGGCATGCAGGTGACCGCGCATGCGGTATGCACGGATCATCATGATGGCGCGGACGGAATCGCGCGTTGCCTGCAGGACTTCAGCTTCCGAAACAGACTTTCCGGTCGAAGCGGCGGTCGCTTCTGCCTTGGCCTGAACCTTCTTTTCGATGACCTTTTCGACCACGCCCCAATTGCCGTCGAGCGCGTTGACGAGCTCGCCACCTTCAGCGATCGGCCAGTTCTTGCGCTGCCAGGAGGCGCCCTTGGCGGCCTTCTTCACATCGGTCGGATTGTCGGCCAGCGCCTTGAAAAAGGCCTGCCACTCGTCGGAAACCGACGAGGGATCCTCCTCGTAACGCGCGTAAAGCTGCTCGATATAGGCCGCATTCGATCCGTCCAGGAAGGACGTGATCAGAAACTGCTCGTTGGCTTCTTGCCTACCCATGGTGTTTTGCGAACCTCTCGGCTCGCCTCCCGACTAGAATTGATGGCCGGATGCCCGGCCTGCCGCTCGCGATCGTCAAAAATTGCAAATCGTCTCAGATATGCGAAGTCCAGGCGAAGGATTGGCGGACCAACCCTTCGCCTGGCTTGATTTTCGTCAGATCTCAGCCCTTGAGGACTTCGACCAGGGTCTTGCCCAGACGTGCCGGCGAAGGCGAAACCTTGATGCCGGCGGCTTCCATGGCTTCGATCTTCGATTCCGCATCGCCCTTGCCACCGGAAACCACAGCACCGGCGTGACCCATGGTGCGGCCCTTCGGCGCCGTACGACCGGCGATGAAGCCGGCCATCGGCTTCTTGCGGCCCTTCTTGGCTTCGTCGATGAGGAACTGGGCTGCATCTTCTTCAGCCGAGCCGCCGATTTCGCCGATCATGATGATCGAAGTCGTAGCCGGGTCGGCCAGGAACATCTCCAGCACGTCGATGAATTCGGTACCCTTGACCGGGTCGCCACCGATACCGACGGCGGTCGTCTGGCCGAGACCTTCGTTCGAGGTCTGGAACACGGCTTCATAGGTCAATGTTCCCGAGCGCGAGACGATACCGACCGAACCCTTGCGGAAGATCGAGCCCGGCATGATGCCGATCTTGCACTCTTCCGGCGTCAGGATGCCCGGGCAGTTCGGGCCGAGCAGGCGCGACTTCGACTTGTCGAGCTTGGCCTTGACCCGCACCATGTCCATAACCGGGATACCCTCGGTGATGCAGGTGATGAACGGGATCTCGGCGTCGATCGCCTCGATGATGGCGTCAGCAGCCCCTGCCGGCGGGACGTAGATCACGGATGCATCTGCACCGGTCTTTTCCTTGGCTTCGGCAACCGTCGCGAAGATCGGCAGGGTTTCACCCTTGGAGCCGGTCCAGTTTTCGCCACCCTTCTTCGGATGGATACCGCCGACCATCTGCGTGCCGTAGTAAGCCAGCGCCTGTTCGGTGTGGAAGGTGCCGGTCTTGCCGGTCAGGCCCTGAACGAGGACCTTGGTGTTCTTGTTTACAAGAATGGACATCGAATAGGTTCCTCAGATTAGCCGTTGATCGCCGCGACGATCTTCTTGGCAGCGTCGTCCAGATCGTCGGCTGCGGTGATCGCGAGACCGGATTCGTTCAGGAGCTTCTTGCCAAGTTCGACATTGGTGCCTTCGAGGCGAACAACGAGCGGAACCTTCAGGCCGACTTCCTTCACGGCGGCGATCACGCCTTCCGCGATGACGTCGCACTTCATGATGCCGCCGAAGATGTTGACGAGGATGCCCTCGACCTTCGGGTCAGCCGTGATGATCTTGAAGGCGGCCGCGACCTTCTCCTTGCCGGCGCCACCGCCGACGTCGCAGAAGTTTGCCGGCTCCTTGCCGTACAGCTTGATTATGTCCATCGTCGCCATGGCGAGACCGGCACCATTGACCATGCAGCCAATATTGCCGTCGAGGGCCACGTAAGCGAGGTCCCACTTGGAGGCTTCGATTTCCTTGGCGTCTTCTTCGGTCTCGTCGCGCAGCGCCTTGACGTCGTCATGGCGGAACAGCGCATTGCCGTCGAAGGACATCTTGGCGTCGAGCACGCGCAGATGGTCATTCTTCATGACGATCAGCGGGTTGACTTCGAGCAGGGCCATGTCCTTCTCGACGAAGGCCTTGTAGAGGATCGGGAAGAGCGCCTTGGCGTCTTCGGCAGCCGCACCCGAAAGCTCCAGGGCCTTGGAAATGGCAGCAACATCCGCGTCCGTCACGCCCGTCAGCGGATCGATGGCGATCGTGTGGATCTTCTCCGGCGTGTCATGGGCAACGGCTTCGATGTCCATGCCGCCTTCGGTCGAAACGACGAAGGCAACCTGGCCGACCGAGCGGTCGACGAGCAGCGAGCAGTAGAGTTCGCGAGCGATGTCGGCACCGTCTTCGATGTAGAGACGGTTGACCTGCTTGCCGGCGTCGCCGGTCTGGGCAGTCACCAGCGTGTTGCCGAACATTTCCTTGGCGTGGCTCTTGGCTTCGTCGATCGAGAAAGCGAGGCGTACGCCGCCCTTGGCTTCCGGCGACAGTTCCTTGAACTTGCCCTTGCCGCGGCCGCCAGCATGGATCTGGCTCTTGACCACGTAGAGCGGGCCAGGAAGCTGCTTTGCGGCGGCTTCGGCTTCTTCTGCGGAGAAGATGGCCACACCTTCGGCGACCGGTGCACCAAAGCTCTTCAGAAGAGCCTTGGCCTGATATTCATGAATGTTCATTGTCGTGTCCCTGTTTTGGGCGAAATGGCAATTACTTGAGAGCCGGCGCGATGTTGATGCAGGCTTCGCAGAGGCCGGCAACGGCGCCGACAGACTTCTGGAAGGCTTCTTCTTCGGCCTTGTTCAGGTCGATTTCGATGATGCGCTCGACGCCGCCTTCACCGATGACGACCGGTACGCCGACATACATGTCCTTCACGCCGTACTGGCCGGTGAGGTAGGCGGCGCAGGGCAGAACGCGCTTCTTGTCCTTGAGGTAGGACTCGGCCATTTCGATGGCGGAAGCAGCCGGTGCATAGTAGGCCGAGCCGGTCTTCAGCAGACCGACGATTTCGGCGCCACCGTCACGGGTGCGCTGGATGATTTCTTCGAGGCGTTCCTTGGTGACCCAGCCCATCTTCACGAGGTCGGTCAGCGGGATGCCGCCAACGGTCGAGTAACGAGCGAGCGGCACCATGGTGTCGCCGTGGCCGCCGAGTACGAAGGCGGTGACGTCCTGGACGGAAACGTTGAATTCTTCAGACAGGAAGTGGCGGAAACGACCAGAGTCGAGAACGCCGGCCATGCCGACGACCTTGTTGGTCGGGAGGCCCGAGAACTTCTGCAGGGCCCAGACCATCGCGTCGAGCGGGTTGGTGATGCAGATGACGAAGGCGTTCGGGGCATAC
Source organism: Agrobacterium sp. RAC06 (assembly GCF_001713475.1). Taxonomy (NCBI): domain Bacteria; kingdom Pseudomonadati; phylum Pseudomonadota; class Alphaproteobacteria; order Hyphomicrobiales; family Rhizobiaceae; genus Agrobacterium; species Agrobacterium sp. RAC06. Next base: position 3,205,839 of record NZ_CP016499.1, on the reverse strand, counting down.
TTCTTGATGCCGGCGCCAACCTGTTCCATGACCTTGAGGTTGATACCGAGCAGGTCATCGCGGCTCATGCCCGGCTTGCGGGCAACACCGGCAGTCACGATGCAGACGTCAGCACCTTCGATGGCGGCGTAATCGCTCGCGCCGGAAAGCTTGGCATTGAAGCCCTCGACCGGACCGGACTGGGCAATGTCGAGACCCTTGCCCTGGGGGATGCCGTCAGCAATGTCGAACAGGACGATGTCGCCCAGTTCCTTCAAACTGGCGAGATGCGCCAGCGTTCCACCAATCATTCCAGAACCGATAAGAGCGATCTTCTTGCGCGCCATTGTAGACTTCCTTTTGGATCCGCGACCAAGGCCGAGGGCGAGTGTTAGCCTGCCCTTGTGGACAAACCGCATAGCTCCAAAGGGTCTAAACCGCAAACGATAATTTTCGGTGTATCAATTTCAATCGGTTAGAACATAAAATTCTTACGTAAACGTCAAATATTATGTCACCGAGCCGTCATGATTTTGACGTTTTGACTGGTGCAGCCCCAGATAATCTGCGCTCCGCATTTCGAAGAGACGCGAAACTGTTCGATCAAATTCAAAGCCTTCGGTGCCCTTCTTCTCCGTGAGCAAAGTTTCCGGCATCGCAACGGCAGAGGCGAACAGCCGAACACTGGAGTCGTAGAGCGCATCGATCAGAATGATGAAGCGTTTCGTCTCATTCCGTTTTTCTGGGCCGAGATGCGGGATACCCTCGACGAAGACGATGTCGAAACGCTTGGCGATCGCCAGATAATCGGATGCGCCGAGTGGTCGCTCGCAGAGATCGTGAAAGCTGAAGCGCGCAGCCCGACCGGCGGCCCGCGGGATCTCGATGGCCCTGCCCTTCATCTCGATTGATGTAGGCACCTCGGGGGCGCCTTCGGTCACACGCTTCCAGGCGATGTCCATCATCTTCGGTGCGTCATCGAGGGGCGCAATGTAAACCGGTAGGCTCTCCATCTTTTCGAGACGGTAGTCTGTGGGAGAATCGAGCGTCGAGACATCGACGTTCTTTTTCAGCAGATCGACGAAGGGCAGGAATAGCCCACGGTTCAGCCCATCACGATAGAGGTTGTCTGGCTCGACATTCGACGTCGCCACAAGCGTGCAACCCCGCGCAAAAAGCTCGGTGAAGAGCCGCGCCAGGATCATCGCATCGGCGATGTCGGTCACCGTGAATTCGTCGAAGCAGAGAAGCTGCGCCTCTTCGCGAAGCGCTTCCGCCACAGGCGGCACGGGATCGGCCTGCTTGGTCTCGCCGGCCTTCAGTTTCTGGCGGTGGGCATGGATACGGGCATGCACATCGGCCATGAACTCGTGAAAATGCGCGCGGCGCTTCTTCTCGATGGGTGCAAGCCGGAAGAACAGGTCCATGAGCATGGTCTTGCCGCGGCCGACGCTGCCATGGATATAGAGACCCTTGATCGGGATCTCTGGCTTGCGTGCCCGGGCAAACATCCAGCCGAGCGCACTCTTCTTGGCCGCCGGCTTGCGCGCCTTCAGCTCCGTCAGGATCCGGTCGAGCTTTTCGGCAACGCCGAACTGGTAGCGGTCGGGTTGAAGTGTTCCCGCCTCCGTCATCGCGCGCAATTGCTCGACGACGCTTAAGCCGTAGTCAGGAACTGGCTGCATGGAGAAAATGTCCCGCCGGGAGGGTGGCCCCGAGCGGGCCACCGCATGTATAAGAGGAGGTTCAGCGGCTCAGGCTGACCGGCTGGCCGGACGCGGTGCTGCCGTCGAACCGGGCGTCGGCCGTCTTGTAGAGGCTGCCGATGGTGTTGCCGTTGCGGTCCTTGAGGACAACCGACTTACCTGACACTTCCCAGGAACCCATCGCCGTGAGTTCGCCGGCGCAACCGCGGGTGCCGCCACGCGAGCCGCTGCCGAGATTGGTGAGCGTCAGGAACATGTCGCAGCTTGCGCCGGCGCTCTGGACGCGCCAGTTGCCGACCATCGATTCCTTGGTGACGTCAAGCGCGGTTGCCGGCGCGACCGCCGTTCCCACGGCCGCAGCAGTCGTCGCTGGCGCAGCGGGAAACTGGTTGGGATCTGTCGCACCCGGAGGAGGAAGCTGGCCGGACTGCACCGATGGAACCGGCTGCGCCTGCAGCGGAGGCAGGGCGCTGTTGGCAGCATTCATGTTGCTGTAGGATGTACGCTGGCACCCCGCGAGCGCCAGAAGGATGGCTGCTCCGGTGACTGCATGGCTGAATTTCATCATTATACTCCCGCTCTCGCGACCTTTGCCGCAACCTGCCGTACAACTGAGTTTTAGATATGTTACGCGAATATGGTTAATCAAGTTCCATATCACGTTCGATCGATAGCCGGCACTATAAGGATAAATTAAGGCCGCCCGAAACGGTTCCCGGGCGGCCTCTCATTCTTTTGACAATGTGGCTCAGGCGCGACGCTCGACCATCATCTTCTTGATCTCGGCAATCGCCTTGGCAGGGTTCAGACCCTTCGGGCAGGCCTGGGCGCAGTTCATGATCGTGTGGCAGCGATAGAGGCGGAAGGGATCCTCGAGATTGTCGAGGCGCTCGCCGGTCGCTTCATCGCGGCTGTCGATCAGCCAGCGATAGGCCTGCAGCAGCACGGCCGGACCGAGATAACGGTCCCCGTTCCACCAGTAGCTCGGACAGGAGGTCGAGCAGCAGGCGCAGAGAATGCACTCGTAGAGACCGTCTAGTTTCTGACGATCCTCGTGGCTCTGCTTCCATTCCTTCGCCGGAGGCGGGGACACCGTTTGCAGCCAAGGCTCGATCGAACGATGCTGGGCGTAGAAGTTCGAGAGATCAGGCACCAGATCCTTGACCACAGGCATATGCGGCAGCGGATAGACCTTAACGGTCCCATTCACCTCATCCATGCCCTTGGTGCAGGCGAGCGTATTCGTGCCGTCGATGTTCATCGCGCACGAGCCGCAGATGCCTTCACGACAGGAACGACGCAGCGTCAGCGTCGGGTCGATATTGTTCTTGATGTAGAGAAGGCCGTCCAGAACCATCGGGCCGCAATCGTCGACATCGATGTAATAGGTATCGATGCGCGGATTGGCGCCGTCATCCGGGCTCCAGCGATAGACCCGGTATTCGCGAACGTTCTTGGCACCGGCCGGCTTCGGCCAGACCTTGCCTTCGGTGACCTGGGAATTCTTGGGGAGAGCGAGTTCTACCATGATGAGGTCCTCAAATCAGTAGACGCGGGCCTTGGGCGCGATCTTCTTGGGATCGATGCCTTCAGCGATGAGCTCGGTATGGACAGGGCGGTAGTCGAGCTTGACGTCACCCGCTTCCGAGACCCAGGCCAGCGTATGCTTGCGCCAGTTCTCGTCGTCGCGACCGCCATACGGACCGGACGTGTAGTCTTCTCGGGCATGCGAACCACGGCTCTCCTTGCGAGCCTCGGCGCCATAGACCGTGGTGATCGCATTGGCCATCAGGTTGTGCAGTTCGAGCGTCTCGACCAGGTCCGAGTTCCAGATCATAGAACGGTCGGTGACCTTGATGTCCGGCAGTTCCTTCCAGATCGCAGACAGACGATTGCAACCGCTTTCGAGCGATTCCTGCGTGCGGAACACGGCCGCATCGTCCTGCATGGCGCGCTGCATCTTGTCGCGCAGCACAGCGGTCGGGGTCTGGCCCGAAGCGTGACGCGTGTTGTCGAAGCGGTCCATGATCTTGTCGCAGGCGGCGACATTCAGCGCCGGGATCGGCGACGTGCGGTCGATGACCTCAGCAGCCCGGATCGCAGCAGCACGACCGAAGACCACGAGGTCGATCAGCGAGTTGGAGCCGAGACGGTTCGCACCGTGCACCGAGGCGCAACCGGCTTCACCGACAGCCATCAGGCCCGGAATGATGCGTTCCGGATTGTTGGAGTCGGCATTCAGCACTTCGCCCCAGTAATTCGTCGGAATGCCGCCCATGTTGTAGTGAACCGTCGGCAGAACCGGGATCGGCTCGCGGGTCACATCAACGCCGGCGAAGATCTTCGCCGATTCCGAAATGCCCGGCAGGCGCTCGTGCAGGACGGCCGGATCGAGGTGATCGAGATGCAGGAAGATGTGGTCCTTGTTCTTGCCGACGCCGCGGCCTTCACGGATTTCCATCGTCATGCAGCGCGAGACAACGTCACGCGAGGCAAGGTCCTTCGCCGAGGGCGCGTAACGCTCCATGAAGCGCTCGCCTTCGGAGTTGACGAGATAGCCGCCTTCGCCGCGTGCGCCTTCGGTGATCAGACAGCCAGCGCCGTAGATACCGGTCGGGTGGAACTGGACGAATTCCATGTCCTGCAGCGGAAGACCCGCGCGGGCGATCATGCCGCCGCCGTCACCGGTGCAGGTGTGAGCGGACGTTGCAGAGAAGTAGGCACGGCCGTAGCCCCCGGTCGCGAGCACGACCATCTTCGCTGAGAAGCGATGGATGGTGCCGTCGTCGAGGTTCCAGGCAACGACGCCGGTGCAGCGGCTGCCATCATCAGACATGATCAGGTCGAGCGCGAAATACTCGATGAAGAACTCGGCATTGTTGCGCAGCGACTGGCCGTAGAGCGTGTGCAGGATGGCGTGGCCGGTACGGTCGGCGGCAGCACAGGTGCGCTGTACCGGCGGGCCTTCGCCATAGTTCTGCATGTGACCGCCGAAGGGGCGCTGATAGATCTTGCCTTCCTCGTTACGTGAGAAGGGCACGCCGTAATGCTCGAGCTCATAGACCGCCTTCGGCGCTTCCATGGCGAGATACTGCATGGCGTCAACGTCGCCGAGCCAGTCGGAACCCTTGACGGTGTCGTAAAGGTGCCACTGCCAGCAGTCGGGCGTCATGTTGTTCAGCGAGGCGGCGATACCGCCCTGAGCTGCGACCGTGTGCGAACGGGTCGGGAAAACCTTGGTAATGCAAGCCGTCTTGAAGCCCTGTTCGGCCATGCCGAGCGTCGCGCGCAGTCCGGCGCCACCGGCACCGACGACCACGACGTCGTAGGAATGGTCAACATAGGTGTAGGCCTTGCCGGTCTGGGCGAAGTTATGAATGGTTGCCATGTTGATTTACCCTACGAATGCGATCTTCAAGATGGCGAAAAGACAGAGGCCACCGATCAGGATTGCAAAGAACGTGTTCAGCATCAGAAGCAAAAGCTTGGCGATATCGGCATGGACATAGTCCTCGATGATCACCTGCATGCCCAGCTTCATATGGATCAGTGCCGACAGCACGACCAGAGCCATGACGACGGCAACAAGCGGGTGCGACAATGCGCCAACCACTTCGGCATAGGGCTGGCCGTTGTACATGACCAGAAAGCCGACGAAGAAGAGGATCAGAGGAATGTTGGCGACGGCCGTGACGCGCTGGCGCCAGAAATGCTCGGTGCCTTCCTTGGCCGAGCCGAGACCGCGGACCTTGCCGAGCGGAGTGCGCATATCCATGGAATGGTGCCTCAGGTGCGAATGATATAGGCAACGACCCAGACGAGGATCGTCAGGACGACGGATGCGATGATGTTTGCTTTGGCGAGCTTCGTGGAGAAATGCTTGTCGAAGCCGTAGCCGACATCCCACATCAGGTGGCGCAGACCGCCGAGCATGTGATGGATGAGTGCCCAGGTATAGCCGAACAGGATCAGGCGGCCGATGATGGTTCCCATGAACCAGTTGACCCACTCGAAGTATTCGGCGCCCGTTGAGGCTGCCACAAGCCACCAAGCCACGAGGATCGTGCCGAAATAAAGCGCCGCACCGGTGATACGGTGCAGGATCGACATGATCATTGTGGGGATAGGCTTGTAGATTTGCAGGTGCGGCGACAGAGGCCGGTTTTTAGTCACATTCGCCATCTAAACCTCGCGGCGTCTCGATGCGGTCCGAGAGTCCGGACATATTGTTTGCAATGCGTCATAACGTTTGTGGCATTGCATCAGGGGGACGTTTAATCCTCGAAACCCCGGACGACAAGCACATTCGCTTGACGATTTCAATTTAATCGATTCGCGTGAACAGACCTTTAGCGTCCATGCGAACCGCATTCTTCCATACGAAAAAAGCGTTGAGATGGATGACTTTAGCAACCAGTTGCGGCATGTTGGGTTAACGATTTGTTAACTGCGTCCCGGAGGTTGCCGCATGCTAAAGTATGGTTCCGTTTTGACAGCTGCGGCCATCGCGCTCATCTCCACCGCCGATGTCGGCCTCGCCGGGGAGCGGCATGACCGAGGCCATGGCCATTACAAATCCCAGGGCCAGGCGGTGATCGGCAGCAACGGTCTTCCGTCTGTCATCCCCGGCATCGGCACCTTCGTTGGCAGCGTCTCGGGGCTGCGCATCAAGGGCAACGGGGTGTTCCTCGCCATCGACAGGGGCTTGAGGCCGCAAGTCATTGCCTATCGTGCGCCCAAGGCAAAAATCATTGAAATTTCTACCGAAAATCCGGATGAGGCCTGCTCGTTCGAGGCCGGTGTCTGCGTGATCCGGCCAAGAAACTAGAGAAATTGCCAGACGGTCGTCTTCTTGATCTCGCTGTCTTCCAGAACGCGCGTGACAGGCACCTCATAGGTCGCCAGCGGCTCGAGATTATCAATCGGGCGATAGCTGCGTCCGGGATCTCCGACCAGGACGAGACATCCATCCTTCGCAGTGGCGCTGAACCAGGCGACCAGCGCCTTGGCAAAATCGCTCTCATAAAAGACATCGCCGGCAAGGATCACGTCGACATCGACGGATCGGCCGATCAGGTCGTCATTGGTGAAATCGATGCTCACGCCATTGAGAGCGGCATTCAGCCGCACCGCACATTTCACCCAGGGATCGATATCGGCGGCCACCACGGCGGCTGCACCCGAAAGGGCAGCTGCAATCGCCACCATTCCCGAACCGCTGGCAAAATCGAGAACGCGTTTCCCCCTCACCGTTTCCGGATGATCGAGGATGTAGCGCGCGAGCCCCTGGCCGCCCGCCCAGGCAAAGGCCCAGAACGGCGGCGGCAGACCGATCGCTTCCAGATCCTCCTCGGTTTTCATCCAGAGATCATGCACCTCGCTTGCAAGGTGCAGACGTATCTCCGGCACATGCGGCGGAGACAACACGCTGGTGTTTTCGAGGATGAATCGATCAGGATCTGTCTTCACGAGGAGATCAGACGGGCGGATTGTCGAGACCGCCCATGCGGCAGACCTCGAAATATTCGTCGTCCGTCACAGGCTGGACCGAGAGCCGCATAGAGGTAACAAGCGCCATCTTCGACAGTTTCTCGTTTGCCTTCACATCCTTAAGACTGACCGGCTTCGGCATGTCGCAGACGGAGCGGATGTCGACGCAGTCCCAGCGGGCATCCCCCTCGGCGGTCGAATCCGGATGAGAGAGCGCACAGACTTCGACGATCCCGACGACTTCCAGACCCTCGTTGGAATGGTAGAAGAAGCCCTTGTCGCCGATCTTCATCGCCCGCATGTTGTTGCGCGCGAGATAATTGCGAACGCCGGTCCACTCTTCCCCGACATCGCCCTTGGCCTTCTGCATTTCCCAGGACCACTTGAAGGGTTCGGACTTGTAGAGCCAGAATGCCATGCCGTTCACGCCTCCGGATTGTTGAAGACCCAGTTATAGGGCTTGATCTCAACAGTCTCGAACAGGCCGGCCTTGGCATAGGGGTCTTGTGCTGCCAGCGCCTTGGCGGCCTCGATGTCGTCGGCTGCGATGATCAGCATCGAGCCGCAGGGCTTGCCGTCCGCGTCGAGGAACGGGCCGGCGATCTTCAACTGGCCGGCGGCATTGAGCCCGTTCAGCCACTCGACATGCGGCGGACGCGTTTCCATCCGAAGGTTCAGGTGTCCAGGCTTGTCGGCGCAGATGACGGCAAACAGCATCTTTTCTCTCCTCAAGGGTCTCTTATTCGGTGGTGATCGGTCGCGACATCAGTTGGGTGATCGCGGTCGGGATGTCCAGTCTGCCATCGATGATCGCAGCAACGGCTTCCGTGATCGGCATCTCGATCTGGTGACCTTCGGCGAGGCGGGCAGCAACCGCAGCTGCAAAGGCACCTTCGACGAGCGAACCTTGCTGGGAGCCTATGGGTTCGCCCTTGCCGAGCGCAATACCGAAGCGCAGATTGCGGGACTGGTGGCTGGTCGCGGTCAGCACGAGGTCACCGAGGCCTGACAGACCCCGCACCGTATCGCCTCGCCCGCCCATCGCATCGACCAGTCTCGACATCTCAGCAAGGCCACGGGCGATCAGGGCTGCCCGTGCCGAATCACCAAGCCCCATGCCCTCGACGATGCCGCAGGCAATGGCGAGTACGTTCTTCAGCGCGCCGCCGAGCTGCACACCGATCCGGTCGTCCGATGCATAAAGACGGAAGGTCTGGCCGGAGATCGCCTTGGCGAGTTGTTCGGCAAGGAACAGGTCCTCTGCAGCGATCGCCATGGCCGTCGGCAAGCCTTTGGCGATATCAGCCGCAAAGCCGGGGCCAGAAAGCATGGCGATCGGATGGCCGGGAAGAGCCGTTTCCAGCACGTCGGTGAGCAGACGTGAGCTCTGCTTCTCGATCCCCTTGGCGCAGATGACGACCGGCACGCCCGGCTTCAGGTGTGGCCCAAAGGATTCTGCAGCCGCGATCTGCGCCTGGGACGGCATGGCGAAGAGCACGATATCGGCCTCGCCGAGATCTTCCGACCGTGCGGAAAAGGACAGCGATGCAGGCAATTGAATGCCCGGCAATGCAGCCTCATGGATTCGGCTTGCGGCGAGATCAGCCATGACCGAGGCATCGCGACCGACCAACAGGGCTTCCGCCCTGCCCGTCTGCGCCACCACGGCCGCAAGCGCCGTGCCGAAGGCACCGGCGCCGATCACGGCGATACGCTGCATCCCGCTCATGCCTTGGCTCCCCGCTTGCCGTAGGCAAGCAAGGCCTTGGCATCTTGGTCCAGCGGCCAGCGCGAGCGGGGGGCGACTGCAAGATCATCCGAGGGCATGCCGAGCGCCATGCGCTCCAGGCCTGCCCAGGCGATCATGACGGCATTGTCAGTACACAGATGATGCGGCGGCGCGACGAAGCGGAAGCGATGCTCGCCGCAGAGCGTGTCGAGCGTCTGGCGTACTTCCTTGTTGGCAGCCACACCGCCGGCGACGACCAGCGCGGGCTCGGCCACTTCGGGGAATGTTTCCTTGAAGCGCTGCAGGCCACGGCCGATGCGATCCTTCAGCGTGCGCGAAATGGCATGCTGGAAGGAGGCGCAGATATCGGCAATGTCCTGATCGGTGACAGGCGCGATGCCTTCTGCCGCCTGACGCACGGCGGTTTTGAGGCCCGAAAACGAAAAGTCGAGACGCGCCTCGCCGACCAAAGGCCGGGGAAAGGCAAAGCGCTTGGGATTACCGGTGGCAGCTGCACGCTCGACAGCAGGCCCCCCGGGATAGGGAAGACCGAGCAGCTTCGCTGTCTTGTCGAAGGCCTCGCCGAGAGCATCGTCAATCGTCGTGCCCCAGCGCTCGTACTCGCCCACACCCTTGACCAGGACGAGCTGTGTATGGCCGCCCGAAACCAGCAGCATGAGGTATGGGAAGGGAACGCCATCGGTGAGCCGCGCCGTCAGCGCATGGCCTTCGAGATGGTTGACGGCGTAAAGCGGCTTGCCCGTCGCCCGCGCGATTGCCTTTCCGGTCATGAGACCCACCAGCAAACCACCGATCAGGCCTGGACCGGACGTGGCGGCAATGGCATCCACCTCGGCGAGCGTGATGCCCGCGCGCGTGAGCGCTTCCTCGATCAGCGTGTCCAACGCATCGACATGGGCGCGGGCGGCAATCTCCGGCACCACGCCACCATAGGCGCTGTGCTCGTCGAGCTGGCTCAATACGACATCCGCCTCGGTGACGGCCGAGCCGTCAGAAAGCCGCGTAACGACGGCCGCTGCCGTCTCGTCACAGCTCGTTTCGATGCCGAGGATGCGCAGTTTGGATGTCATGGAGCCTGTTCATTGATTGCGGTCGCCGAGAAACCGGTCTACGAAATCTGTCGGTAACAACGGACAAGTTCGGATGCAAACAAAACCTTTCCGCATCGGCACGCGGGGCAGCCCGCTCGCTCTCGCCCAGGCTTCGGAGACACGCGCGCGCCTCATGGTCGCCCATGGACTGCCGGAGGAGATGTTCGAGATCGTGGTGCTCTCCACCAAGGGCGACCGGATCACAGATCGTGCGCTGTCCGAAATCGGCGGCAAGGGACTGTTCACCGAGGAGCTGGAGGATCAACTTCTCTCGGGCGATCTCGACTTTGCGGTGCATTCCTCGAAGGACATGCCGACCAAATTGCCCGAAGGCCTTTTCCTTTCGGCATTCCTGCCGCGCGAGGATGTCCGCGACGCCGTCGTTGGCCGCACGGCTCCGACGCTGAAGGAACTTCCTCAAGGGGCAACCGTCGGCTCGTCTTCGCTTCGTCGCCAGGCACTCATCCGCCGCATCCGCCCAGATATCAACGTGATCACCTTCCGCGGCCTGGTCGACACCCGCCTGCGCAAGCTTGCCGATGGCGAAGTGGATGCGACGCTGCTCGCCTATGCCGGCCTGCGCCGTCTCGGCAAGCCCGAGATCCCGACCGAACTGCTCGACCCGAGCGACTTTCCCCCGGCACCGGCGCAGGGCGCGATTTGCATCGAGAGCCGCATCGGCGATGCAAGGGTCAACGACCTGCTCGAAGCGATCAATGACCACGATACCTTTGACGCTGTCAGCTGCGAACGCGCCTTTCTCGGCGCGCTCGATGGCTCCTGCCGAACGCCGATTGCAGGCCTTGCAACGGTGCAGGGCGACGCAATCCGCTTTGCCGGCATGATCCTGACGCCCGACGGAAGCCGCTGGCATGACGTGGAGATCGAGGGAAGCCGGACAGAGGCTGCCGTACTCGGCGCGAGAGCCGGCGGCACAGTTCGCAGCAAGGCCGGCAGCGACTTCTTCGATAGCTGGAATTGAGGCATGCGCGTTCTCGTGACGCGTCCGGAGCCGGCCTCGGCCAGAACCGCCGCCGAACTCGAACGCCGTGGTCATGAGCCCGTGCTCCTGCCCCTGATGCAGGCGATGCAACAGCCCGAGGCACTCGCCTCCCCTCCCGCGCCCGACGCAGGTTTCCTTGCCGTGACCAGTGCCGAAGCGATGCGCGTGCTGAAAACGCTGCCGGACGATGCAAGACGTCCCTTCCTGGCTCCGCCCCTCTTCGCCGTCGGTCGCGCCACGGCCCGTGCAGCAAGAGAGGCCGGTTTCAAGGATGTTTCGATTGCCGACGGTGACGGACACTCCCTCGCTGGACTGCTCATCGCGAAGTCGGACCAGAATCCGGGCGCATCGATCCTCTATTTGACGGGAACGCCACGCTCTCCAGACTTCGAAGCCAAGCTACGAGAGGCGGGACGCATGGTGGACGTACGAGAATGTTACCGGATGGTTCCGTCCACCTATCCCGACACCGCGGTAATCGACAAGCTCACCCCGATGCCGGAAGCAATTCTGGTCTACTCCTCCGAAACGGCAAGGCGTCTCGGGGAGCTGCACGACCGAACGAGCGAAGTGCTCGACTGGCCGCGGACACGCTTTCTCTGCCTGAGTGAAAAGATTGCAGACACCCTGCCGGCAGATTTTCACGCCAGAAGCCGTTGGCCTATGGAACCTCGCGAGGATCTGCTCCTTCTTCTGCTTTGATGCAGTGCCGCGTGAAATGGAACCTCGGGCCTTCCCTTCGCCTTGAGGACTGACTAGGTTTAATCACACGCGCGAAATGAAGAGGTTGCCATGGTTTCCGGAAAGCCACCCCGTCGATCGAAAGCCACCGATGATCCGGTGACAATCGACCTGACCGCTGAGGAAACCAAGTCCGCCGCGGATTCCGGCAATGCCGAGGCCGATGCTCTGCCATCGGATACACCTACCTCGTCTGCCGTGCCCGACGAGCCGACCGCAAGTGCCACGGCTTCGAACGACGCTCCCCCTGAAACGCCAGCAGATCCCTGGACGCCCACGCCGGAGCCGACGGCTGAAACCGCCCCTGTCGATGACACGGAAACGCGTGCTGAAACGGCAGCGAAAAGCGAGACAACCACCAGCCGGGAACCGGTTCGCCAGTCCCCTCCGACCTCGACCCTGGTTGCCTCCGGCATCTTCGGCGGCCTCGTGGCACTCGCTCTGGCCGGCAGCATGCAATATGCCGGGATCGTTCCCGGCCTGGGCCCGGAACAGGCGGTCCAGGCTCCAGCCGTGGACACGGCAGAGCTTGACGCGTTGAAGGCCGAAGTCGCGCGCCTGGCGGCACAACCCGCGGCGCCCGCCACCGACCCTGCACTTGCCGAGCGGATAACAGCGCTCGAAACCAGCGTCGCTAATGCGGGCTCCGAGCCGACCGCCGATGCCGCCACTGTCGAAGCACTCAAGACGCAGCTGGTCGCTGCTGAACAGGCGATCGAGTCCCTGCGTGCGGAAATCGCCAGCAACAAGCAGGCGCTCGACCAGAGCGCCACGCGACTTGATGAAGCCGAGCGCAAGCTGGACGAACCACGCAGCGACGTTGAAATGGCGCGTGCCATCGCCCTTTCCGGTTTGAAGACCGCAATCGATCGCGGCGGCCCGTTCCTGTCGGAGCTCGACGCCTTGAAAAGCGTTTCGCCCGAGGATCCGGCGGTTGCCGCACTCACACCGCTTGCAAGCAACGGCGTACCGTCTCGGTCGGATCTGACACGGCAGTTCAACCAGGTGGCGGAAGAGATCCTCGCCGCCATCCACCAGCCAGAGCAAGGCGAAGGCTGGACCGATCGCCTGATGGCGAGCGCCCGCTCGCTGGTCAAGGTGAGGCCCGTCGGCAATGTAGAGGGCGATACGCCGGAGGCCATCGTCGCCCGCGTTGAAAACAAGCTGCAGAATGGCGACCTCAAGGGCGCGGCCCTGGAATGGGAAACACTGCCTGAAGCCGGCAAGGCGGCCTCATCGGAGTTTGCGACAACTCTGAGGAACCGGATCGAGGCCGAGGAGCGGGTAGCCGCGGCGCTGTCTCAGACCGTGGCCGGAAACGGAGGCTGACGCATGACAACCATCCTCAAGGTTCTCTTCTTCTTCGCTCTCATCCTGGCGCTCGGCTTCGGCTTCTCCTGGATCGCGGATCGTCCCGGCAACATCTCGCTGGAGTGGGAAGGCCAGCTATACAATACCGACCTCATCGTGGCTGTTACGGCGCTCGTCGGGCTCGTCGCCGTGATCATGGTGACCTGGTGGTTGCTGCGCACGCTCTGGACTTCGCCTCACTCTGTTCGCCGCTTCTTCCGCGCCCGCAAGCGCGACCGCGGCTATCAGGCGCTCTCCACCGGTCTGATTGCCGCAGGTGCTGGAAACGCGATCCTGGCCCGCAAGATGAGCGCCCGCGCCAGAAGCCTGATACGCGCGGATCAGGAGCCCCTGATCCGCGTGCTGGATGCCCAGGCCGCTCTGATCGAAGGCCGCCATGACGAGGCCCGCCGGCTGTTCCAGGAGATGTCCGAAGATCCGGAGACCCGAGAGCTGGGCCTACGCGGCCTTTATGTCGAGGCAAATCGTCTGGGGGCCCATGAGGCAGCCCGGCAATATGCCGAAACCGCAGCGGAAGCTGCTCCCTACCTGCCCTGGGCGGCCAAGGCGACGCTCGAACACCGCTGCCGCGCCGGGCACTGGGACGATGCGATCCGACTGCTCGACCAGCAGAAGATCGCCCATGTCCTGGAACGCCATGAGGCCGAACGTCTGAAGGCCGTGCTTTTGACCGCAAAGGCCGAGGACCAGCTCGAAGCCGAACCGGCGGGCGCACGCGACAGCGCGTTGAAGGCACTGAAGCTCGCCAAGGGTCTCGTCCCGGCTGCGATCGTGGCCGCCAAGGCCTATATGCGCGAAGACAACCTCCGCAAGGCGTCACACACGCTGGAACAGGTCTGGAAGATCGAACCGCACCCGGAAATTGCCCGGGCCTATGTGCGGGCGCGCAGCGGTGACAGCGCCGTGGACCGTCTCAAGAAGGCGGAGAAGCTTGAGGCCCTGAAGCCGAACAATTACGAGTCGTTGCTTGTTGTCGCCGAGGCAGCGCTCGATGCCCAGGATTTCAAGAAGGCTCGGACAAAGGCGGAAGCTGCTGCGCGTATCGCTTCGCGCGAACGGGTCTATCTGCTCCTTGCGGATATTGAAGAGGCCGAAACCGGCGACCAGGGCCGTATCCGCCATTGGATGGGTCAGGCCCTGAAGGCACCGCGCGACCCCGCCTGGGTGGCCGACGGCCATGTCTCTGAACGCTGGATGCCGATCTCGCCGGTCACCGGTCGTCTCGATGCCTTCGAATGGAAAACGCCCTTCGACCAACTGGCCGGCCCGATCGAAGAAGGCAGCGTCTCCGAAGGCGAAAAGGCACTTGCCTCCCTGCCACCTGTTGCAAGGACCGAAGCGCCTGCGCAGCCCGAACCTCAGTTCGAGACGGCAAAGCCGAAAATCGTGCAACCGGAAGCCCGGGTGATCGATGCCGAGCCTCAAGCAAAAGCAATCGAACCGGAGGCACCTCCGGCCAAAGCGACAAAGCCGGAGAAACCTGCGGTGATCGCATCCAGAGAGGCCACTGCCGCTGCGCAGGAGCCAGCTGTGGTCGAGCCATTCTTCGGCCGGCCGCCCGATGACCCCGGGGTCAAGGATCCGGCGCTCGCCGCACCCGAAGCCAAAACGCGCCTGAAACTCTTCTGACGGGATCCGCATGCTCGACCGCTTGCAAGCCTTCTTCCAATCCGTGATGCAGGACCGCCCCAAGGCGGTCTTCGCCCCCGACGATCCCCGGATCGCCGTCGCTGCCCTCTGTCTCCAGGTCATGGAGGCAGACGGCGTCGTGCGCGATACCGAGCGGATGAAACTGCGGGAAATCCTGAAAGAAGAATACGGGCTCGAAGATAGCGCCCTCGACGCCTTGATCGAAGCCGGTCAGGACGCGGAAAGCGAGGCGGTCGACTACTACCGCTTCACCACGGAACTGAAGCGCCAGCTGAATGAAGATGAGCGCCAGCACCTCGTGGGCATCCTCTGGGACATTGTCTATGCCGATGGCACCCGAAGCGAAATGGAAGACCACGCGATCTGGCGGGTTGCCGATCTGCTCGGTGTCTCCGGGCGTGAACGCATCGTCCAGCGGCAGGAAGCAGCCGAACGTGCGGGTCTTGGAGCGATCGACGATGCCACGTGAGGAACGGTCGCGTTCGCGCGATCGCAAGCTGCCTGTCCTGATCGTCCTGCATCAGGAACGTTCCAGCCCCGGCCGGGTCGGCCAGATGCTGGAAGAAAAGGGTTACCCGCTGGACATCCGCCGCCCGGTGCTCGGCGAAGACTTGCCGAAGAGCCTGAGGAACCACGCTGGCGCGGTCGTCTTCGGCGGGCCAATGAGCGCCAATGATCCCGACGATTACATCAAGACCGAAATCAACTGGCTCGATGTACCGCTCAAGGAAAACAAGCCGTTCCTCGGCATCTGCCTCGGCGCCCAGATGCTGGTCCGCCATCTCGGCGGCAAGGTGGAGGCCGACCGCGAGGAACGCACCGAGATCGGCTGGTATCCGATCCGGCCGACGGAGCATGGCCGCCTGCTGATGCATTGGCCGAAGATGGTCTATCACTTCCATCGCGAGGGTTTCAGCCTGCCCAATGGTGCAAAATTGCTCGCGACCGGCGACCTCTACCCGAACCAGGCCTTCCGCTATGGCGAAAACGCCTGGGCCGTGCAGTTCCATGCCGAACTGACCCGCGCCATGATGCACCGCTGGGTCGTCCATGGTGCACATCGATTCGTGCTACCGAATGCCCAGCAAGGCCGGGAACATCTGGAAGGCCGGATGATCTTCGACGCCCCCTTGCGCGCCTGGCTGTCGGATTTCCTCGACCTGATCTTCGAGCGTGATCAGCGCGCCTCCTAACGCTCCGGCACTTCGAGACTGTCGATCTTGCGCAGCTGCGGGAAACCGAGCGCCCAGACGGCCGCAACGGCGAGCGTGCCGAAACCACCGATCACGACAGCTGGCACAGGCCCGATGAAATGCGCCATGGTGCCGGCGCGGAATTCGCCGAGCTCGTTGGAAGCTCCGACAAAGACCATGTTGACGGCATTGACCCGGCCACGCACCTCGTCTGGAGTCCAGAGAGCGATCAGCGTCTCACGCACATAGACGGACGCCATGTCGGCGGCACCCATCAGCATCAGGGCGAGGATCGAAAGCCACGCATATTCGGACAACCCAAAGACGATCGTGCCGGCCCCGAACAGCGCAACACCGATGAACATAAAGATCCCGGCATTGTGACGGATCGGGAAGGTCGCCAGCGCAATGGCAACGATGATGGCGCCGATCCCGGGTGCGGCGCGCAGGAGACCGAGCCCCCAGGGGCCGAGATCGAGAATGTCACGCGCAAAGACCGGCATCAGCGCCACGGCTCCGCCGAGCAGGACCGCGAAGAGGTCGAGCGAGATCGCACCCAGCACCACCTTCTCGCCGAAGATGAAGCGGAAGCCGGCAAACAGCGTATCGAGACTGACGGCCTTCTCCGACTTCCGCTGTGGCGGGCGCTTGACGAGGAAGACCAGGATCGCCGCAGCCGCGAAGAAAGCAAAGGACACGGAATAAGCAACAACAGGGCTCGCTCCGTAGAGCAGACCACCGGCCACGGGGCCGACGATCGACGCTGTCTGCCAGGAGGACGAATTCCAGGCGACCGCGTTGGAGAGATCCTTCTGCGGCACCAGGTTGGGCGCAAGCGACTGCACGGCGGGCGCTGCAAAGGCGCGCTCGATGCCGAAGACGACGAGGATGGCAAATACGATCGTCGGCTCGAAGGCATCGGCGATGGTCAGCCCAAGCAGCGCTCCGGCGCAGATGGCGCTGACGATCATGCAGATCGAGACGATGGCCCGGCGGTTATAGCGGTCGGCGACGGAACCGGTGACGAGGATCAGGAGCAGTGACGGCAGGAATTGCACCAGACCGATCAGACCGAGATAAAAGACATTGCCCGTCATGTCATACATCTGCCAGCCGACGGAGACGCTGAGGATCTGGGTGGCGAAGGCTCCCAGGAAGCGGGCAAAGAAGAAACGCGTGTAGGAGGAATGCCGAAACGCGGCGAAACGATCATCGGCCGAGGACGGGTGCATCGAAGTGACCTTAAGCTGCGGACAGGCCCGCCGTTAAACATGATTCGGATTGCGTGGGCCCCATCCACTTGTCCGTTAAGTCGCCAATGTCTACATCACTGTCAACCGAGAAATGGAGACCTGAATGTACGCACTGTTTCAGACGATCGACCTTGCCCTGAGCATCTTTACCTGGATTCTGATCGGCAGTGCGATCTTCTCCTGGCTCTACGCCTTCAACGTGATCAACTCCAGCAATCGATTCGTGGCGACGCTTGGACAATTCCTCCACAACGTCACCGAACCGGCCCTCCGCCCGATCCGCCGCTTCATGCCGGATCTCGGCGGTATCGACATTTCGCCGATTGTCCTGCTGTTGATCATCTTCTTCCTGCGTTCCTTCCTCTGGAACAGCATCTACCCGCTGGTGGCGTGACAAGCCCCTACCGTCTTGGCCATGACCATCTCCTGCTCGCCGTCCGGCTGACACCGAACGGCGGGCGCGATGCGTTTGACGGGGTGGAAGTTTCCGCCGACGGCCAGTCACATCTGAAGGCCCGCGTGACCGCCGTGCCCGAAAAGGGCAAGGCCAACAAGGCCCTCATCGCCCTGCTCTCAAAATCCTTGAAGGTCCCGAAATCGACGATAACAGTCGTCTCCGGCGAAACCTCAAGACAAAAAATCCTCCGGATCGAGGGCGACCCGGAGGATTTGAAATCGCGGTTAGACGCTCTCGCGTCCGCCTGAGAACTTACTTGCCTTCGTCCTTGGCGCGCTGGATCGAGTCCAGAATGATCTGCTTGGCAGCATCGACATCCATCCAGTCGCCGATCTTGACCCACTTGCCGGGCTCCAGATCCTTGTAGTGCTCGAAGAAGTGCTGGATCTGCTTCAGCGTGATTTCCGGAAGATCCGTGTAGTTGGTGATCTTGTCATAGCGACGCGTCAGCTTCGGTACCGGCACGGCGAGGATCTTCTCGTCCATGCCGCCATCGTCTTCCATCATCATCACGCCGATCGGGCGAACATTGATGACGCAGCCCGGAACGAGCGGGCGCGTGTTGCAGATCAGAACGTCGAGCGGGTCGCCGTCCTTGCAGAGCGTGTGCGGCACGAAGCCGTAATTGCCCGGATAGGTCATCGGGGTGTAGAGGAAGCGGTCGACGACCAGCGTGCCGGCGTCCTTGTCCATCTCATACTTGATCGGCTGGCCGCCGACAGGAACTTCGACGATGACGTTGATGTCTTCCGGCGGGTTCTTGCCGATGGCAATTGCATCAATACGCATATTATTGGACCCCGTAGAGTGTTGAATTCCTGCGCTACCTAATGCGAATTATGGCGCAATGCAACACGGCTTTCGGCTGAGTCGCAGGTCACCGGGCACGACGCCAAAAGACGGGGAGTGCAGATAGCATGAGCAAGAAGAATGGAGTGATGTCGGGCCTGTCGCTTCTGACCGTCCTGACACTTGCGAGCCCCGCTCCCGCAAACGACAGCAGCTATACGGATCTTGACCTCGATGCCTGTGAGACATTGGCAGAGGACCCGATGAGCGTATCGCTGAAGTGCGATGGTTACGGCGAGTTTCCCGTCTACTTCAAGGAGGGCGACCTTCGGCAGAGCGTGATCTTCGGCAAGGTCGATCGGGAACTCATCGAGGGCGCCTTCGAGAGCTTTTCTGCCTTCAACCGGGTCAATACGAAGATCGAGTGGCGACTCAATGGGGCGGGCACACCGGTGGCGGCAATCCTGCGCTGGTTCATCGAAAACCCGGGACCCAGCGGATCACCCAGCCCGGAAAGCACAGGCCAGGCTCTTGTCATTTCTCGCGTCGGAACGGCAGCCTATCCGGGCTCCTGCTTCGTCGGGATGGTGGATGCGAAGGCGACCGCCGACGCCAACAGGGTGGCCAGACAGGTGGCAGACGATATTGCTGACACTTTCGACTGCGGCATGCAGCCACCGGAATGGTATGGCAAGCGCGGCGACCTGACCAGTGAGCGCACCTTCAGTTGGCCCGAGGGTTACGTCGTTGACTGAGGCAAACGCGGTCAGTTCCAGATGAAGCCAAGCTTCTTCAGGTGCACGTCGTCGAAGTCTTCCATCCCCTCGACGGCATCCGTACCGCCGTTCGTCCGGAAGAAATTTGCGGCAATCTCGCTGTCTTCAAGGCACCAGACGACCATGCCGTTGCAGCCCAGCGAGTTCAAAATCCGCCGCGCCTCGTGGAACAGCTGGTAACCGAGCCCGATACCCTGATATTCGGGCCGGAGATACAACTCATAGATCTCGCCCTCATGCGGCAAGACGCGCGCTCTGTTGTAGCCGAGGGAAGCATAACCAGCGACTTGACCCGCCACTTCGGCAACAAGGATCGTGGCGGGACCACGCGTCGCCTTTCGCCACCAGCTTTCGCCGCGGCGCTCGACCATACGGGTCAGCGCACGATAGGGAATGATACCGGAATAGGCGTGCATCCAGGCATTGCGATGAGCATCCGCGATCGCGGCGGCATCACCGGGGCCTGCCAAGCGCATGTCGATCGACAACGTCTTCATAACGTAAACCCACTCTGGCGCGCCCCCTGATGAGACGCGGAGCCTGGACCTGCATCGGCCCAACGAGAAAATTTAACGCTTTTTTAAGATTACTCGCAAGGCGGAAGGCGGAGGATGCACAAACAAAACCCCGGCCTTTTGGACCGGGGTTTCAAAACGAAACATATTTTCAGAGACTTGCGCCTCAGATGGCAGCCTTGGACTTTTCCATGCGCTTGCGATCGTTCGCATCGAGGAACATCTTGCGCAGGCGGATCGACTTCGGCGTGACTTCCATCAGCTCGTCGTCCTGGATCCAGGAGAGCGCACGATCGAGCGTCATGCGGATCGGCGGGGTCAGCTTGACGGCTTCGTCCTTGCCGGCAGAGCGGATGTTGGTCAACTGCTTGCCCTTGAGAACGTTGACTTCGAGGTCGTTGTCACGCGTGTGGATGCCGATGATCATGCCGGCATAGACCTTCTCACCCGGCTCGATGATCATCGGGCCGCGATCTTCCAGGTTGAACATCGCATAGGCGACGGCTTCACCGGACTGGTTGGAAAGAAGGACGCCATTGACGCGACCGGTGATCGCACCCTTGTAAGGCTGATAGTCGTGGAACAGGCGGTTCATGATCGCCGTGCCGCGCGTATCGGTGAGAAGTTCCGACTGGTAGCCGATGAGGCCACGGGTCGGAGCGTAGAAGCGCAGACGAACGCGGCTGCCGCCGGACGGGCGAAGCTCGACCATTTCGGCCTTACGCTCGGACATCTTCTGAACGACGACACCGGAATGCTCTTCATCGACGTCGATCACGACTTCTTCGATCGGCTCCATGGTCTGGCCGCTCTCGTCCTTGTGCATGACAACGCGCGGACGCGAAACGGCAAGCTCGAAGCCTTCGCGACGCATGGTCTCGATGAGAACGGCGAGCTGCAATTCGCCACGGCCCGACACGAAGAAGGAATCCTTGCCGTCGGATTCTTCGATCTTCAGGGCGACATTGCCTTCAGCTTCCTTGAACAGGCGATCGCGGATGACACGGCTTGTGACCTTGTCACCTTCCGTGCCGGCAAGCGGGCTGTCATTGACGAGGAAGGACATGGTGACGGTCGGCGGATCGATCGGCTGTGCCGTCATGGCTTCGGTGATCGACGGATCGCAGAACGTGTCAGCAACCGTGCCCTTCGAAAGGCCGGCGATGGCGACGATGTCACCAGCATGGGCTTCTTCGATCGGCTGGCGCTCGATGCCGCGGAACGCGAGGATCTTCGAAATACGGCCGGTTTCAACGGTCTTGCCATCCTGGGCGAGAACCTTGACAGCCTGGTTCGGCTTGATCGAGCCGGAAGCGATACGACCGGTGATGATGCGACCGAGGAAGGGGTTGGCTTCGAGAAGCGTTCCGATCATGCGGAACGGGCCTTCTTCGACGTTAGGCTCCGGAACATGCTCGAGCACGAGGTCGAGAAGCGGCGCGAGACCGGCATCCTTCGGACCTTCCGGGTTCACGTTCATCCAGCCATCGCGACCAGAGCCGTACAGGATCGGGAAGTCGAGCTGATCGTCGGTCGCATCGAGATTGGCGAAGAGGTCGAAGACTTCGTTGATGACTTCTTCGTGGCGGCCGTCCGGGCGGTCGATCTTGTTGATCGCGACGATCGGGCGAAGACCGACCTTCAGCGCCTTGCCGACGACGAACTTGGTCTGCGGCATCGGGCCTTCAGACGAGTCGACCAGAACGATCGCGCCGTCCACCATCGACAGGATACGCTCTACTTCACCGCCGAAGTCGGCGTGACCGGGCGTATCGACGATGTTGATGCGGTGACCCTTCCACTCGATCGAAGTCGCCTTGGCCAGGATCGTGATGCCACGTTCCTTTTCGAGGTCGTTCGAATCCATCATGCGCTCGGCGGTGCGCTGGTTCTCACGGAAAGAGCCCGACTGCTTCAGAAGCTCGTCCACAAGGGTCGTTTTTCCATGGTCGACGTGCGCGATAATCGCGATGTTGCGCATTTTCATGTTTGTGATCTCTGATAGCTGGGGCGCAATACGGGAGAGTGGCGCCGATTTACTTTGGCGCGCTCATACCTTGTTTTTTGCATTTGCGAAAGGGGGAAACGCCCGATGCGCCGGCGATGGTTACCGCCGACGGCAAATTTCGGGTGCACTGCAAGCCTTAAGCGGCAAGCCCTTTCTTCTTCAGCATCGCCTCCGGGCTTGGCAGCTTGCCGCGGAATGCCTTGTAGGCATCCTCCGGATCGACCGATCCACCCGAGGCATAAATGTGGGTCTTGAGCTTCGACGCCATCTCCGGATCGAAGGGATTGCCGGTCTCCTCGAAGGCCGAGAAGGCGTCTGCATCGAGGACTTCCGACCACATGTAGGAATAGTAGCCGGCAGAATAACCGTCACCGGAAAACACATGCTGGAAGTGCGGCGTGGCGTGGCGCATGACGATCGAAGCAGGCATGCCGATCTTTTCGAGCACCTCGGCCTGCACCGCAATCGGGTCTTCGACCGCCCCGCGTGTGTGGAAGGCCATATCGACCAGCGCCGACGAGGTGAATTCGACGGTGTTGAAGCCCGCGTTGAAGGTTCGGGCGGCGAGCACCTTGTCGAGCAATGCCTGCGGCATCGGTTCGCCGGTCTGGTAGTGGACCGCATAGGTCTTCAGGATTTGCGGCACCGTCAGCCAGTGTTCGTAGAGCTGCGACGGCAGTTCGACGAAGTCTCGTGATACGCCCGTGCCCGAGACAGAAGGATAGGTGACATCCGACAGCATGCCATGCGCGGCGTGGCCGAATTCGTGGAAGAGTGTGCGGGCATCGTCGAGTGACAGCAGCGCCGGTTTGCCGGCTTCGGGCTTGGCGAAATTGCAGACATTGTAGATGATCGGCAGCTCACCCTGGCGGCCGTTCTTCAGCGGCAGCCGGTGCTGCGCCTGGAAACTGCTCATCCAGGCACCCGAGCGCTTCGATGAACGGGCGAAATAGTCACCGAGGAAAAGCGCCACCAGCTTGTCGTTCCGGTCGCGGATCTCGAAGACCCGCACATCCGGATGATAGCCAACGACATTGGCAAGCGGCACCGCACGGATGCCGAAGATGCGGCCCGCGACGTCGAAGCAGGCCTCGATGATCTTTTCGAGCTGCAGATAGGGCTTCAGTTCAGTTTCGGAAAAATCGAACTTCTTCGCCCGAAGCTTTTCGGCAAAGTGGCGCCAGTCCCACGGCGCGACCTCGTGGTTCTTTCCCTCTTCAGCAATCAAGGCGGCAAGCTCGGCCTCTTCGGCGCGCGCCTGAGAGACTGCCTTTTCCCAGACCTGCATCAGGAGACCGTTCACCGCTTCCGGTGTCTTCGCCATCGTGTTGTCGAGCTTGTAGGAGGCAAAGTCCTTGTAGCCGAGCAGAGCCGCCTTCTCTGCCCTGAGAGCCAGGGTTTCCTTGACGATTTCCCGGTTGTCCGTTGCCCCGCCATTGATGCCGCGCGAGGTCCAGGCCTTGAAGGCGATCTCGCGCAGGTCGCGACGTTCGGAGAAGGTGAGGAAGGGCTCGATGATCGACCGCGACAGTGTCACCACATGGCTGTGTCCGCCGCCATGGGCGGC